>NZ_CP143760.1:0-106746 GCF_043974075.1 Enterobacter sp. ECC-019 | reverse complement strand
AAGGACTTATCCACAGTTAAAGGATCATCCACAGACACAGCATGCGTAATCCCATTTATAAACACGCGCAATCCGTTTTATAAACACATAAATCCGCTTTGTAAACACAGAATACCGATTTACAAACACAAATATCCGACTTATAAACACATGAAATGGCTGTTAGCCTATGCATGGCGCGGTTTTCAACGTACCGGGATCTGTTTGGATCATTATATGGATCTTTGCTGGATCAGATATTTGGATCTACCCGGTGGATAACTGGATAAGTTGTCCATTTAACTTCGAGCGTAAGCAGAATTTGTACGTACAGTTCCCTGGTGCTTCCTCGCTCACTCGCGGGCTTCGCCCTGTCGTTCGGCTGCGGCGAGCACTACTGGCTCTCTCTGAAAGGCAAAATTTAGCCGATCCTCGCTATGGGGATATCTTTCCAGCGGGTGGTGTACGCAGGGGAGAGCATATCGCGTTTCATTTGCCATGATGGCGCAATCCCTCGCCCGGCAAACCAGACCTGTCCCAGACCGGAATGATTAATGCCATCGAGAACCTTCATCAGCTCAGTGCTGTGAAGACGTGGAGGACGTTCGTCGAACAGCTGCAGCTGCGAAACGCCGGAGCCGGTGAAGTCATTCAGCATCACACCGGCTTTGGCATACCGGTGCCCATCCTTCCAGATACGCTCCAGAGCCGTTGTGGCGGCCGCAATGATGTCCCGGGTGTCCTGAGTGGGGGTAAGCAGTTTCTCCGTGGCCACGTTGCCGTAGTAAGGCTCTTTAACGGCGAACGGAGACGTTTTGATAAAAACGGAAATATGCCGGCAGTACTGGCGCTCTTTACGCAGCTTTTCTGAGGCCCGCTCTGCGTACTGACAGACAGCCTGCCGCAGCGAATCGTATTCAGTGACCTTCTCACCAAAGCTGCGGCTGCAGACTATCTGCTGCTTTGTTGGCGGTACTTCCTCAAGCGACATGCAGCTTTCCCCGTTCAGTTCGCGCACTGTTCGCTCGAGAACGACGGAGAAATTTTTGCGGATGAAGGCCGGGTTCGTCAGGGCCAGATCGAGCGCGGTCTTAATGCCCAGAACATTGAGCTTGCGTGCAATACGGTTTCCCACGCCCCAGATCTCTTCGACCGGCTGCAGTGAAAGCAGTTTCCGCGTTCGCTGAGGATTCCCCCGGGTCAGGGCGAGCACGCCTCTAAACTGTTTCCACTCCTTTGAGGCCCATTGTGCTGATTTTGCCAGGGTTTTCGTCGGCCCGGCACCCACGCCGATGGTCAGACGGGTACAGTCATATACGTGCTGGCGCAACTGCCGGCCGAAGTCCTCCAGAGCCATGCAGTGCTCCACGTCGGTCAGGTCGAGGAACATCTCGTCAATCGAATACTGTTCCACCCTGGGAGCCAGCTCCTCCAGACAGCTCATCACGCGCGCCGACATCGAAGCGTAAAGCTCATAGTTGCTTGAAAAACAGTATATTTGTTCCGGGTAAAGCTCGTTCTTTATCTGGAACCACGGGGTGCCCATTTTGATCCAGGGCTTCGCCTCGGCGCTGCGTGCGATCACATTTCCGTCGTTGTTGCTCAGGACGACGATCGGCTTTCCTTTCAAATCCGGGCGGAAAACGCGTTCGCAGCTGGCATAAAAGCTGTTCACATCGGCCAGGGCAAACATCAGTACATCTCCCTCGGGCGGTGGATGATGTGCGTGACGACGCCAAAGATATCCAGATCGTCCGGGTCGGGATAAATCGGCGACCAGGCGGCGTTCATGGGCTGCAGCGTCAGTCGTGGCGTCAGCAGGAGCCGTTTAACCGTAAACTCCCCCTGCACGCTGGCCACAACAATATCGCCATGCCGGGGCTTCTCGGCACTGTCCACAACCAGAAGATCGCCATTGTACAGGCTGCCGTCTGCCATGCTGTCTCCGCTTGCGCGAAGGTAGTAAGTCGCGCTCGGATGCCGTATGCAGTAATCATGGAGATCCAGATCGGACTCGACATAGTCAGCTGCAGGGCTGGGAAAACCGCAGCTGGCCAGGTCTGCAAACAACGGGTGGGCCTGTGGCGGGAGTGCTTTCCCGGTGCTGAAAAGCTGCAGTTTCATCTTTCCTCCTGACGTCTAAATATACTAGTTATACATACAGTGTATTTAACAGCGTGAGGATAATCCAGATCGCCTGCGCCATGAACAGAGTGAGTAACCTAAGCTACTCAAAATGTTCACAAATATCATTTTGATTATTTTGTGTTGCTCATGATGAGAATTAGGACTTTTATTTTTCCATTTTGCTCTTATAATATGTATCAAATTGAGTGTAATTGACGGAGCATAATGGTGAATATTTACTGCGATGATGGTTCAACTAATGTTAAGCTGGCATGGTTTGAAGGAAACGAGCTGCAGACCCGGGTTTCAGCTAACTCCTTCCGGCATGGCTGGAAAGTGGCGGAGTTCAGTGCTGCAACGTTCAACTATCAGGTGGACGGGCAGAAATACACCTGGGACAGCGTCAGCCGGGATGCCATCCCGACAACAAACGTGGAGTATCAGTACGGTGATCTTAACCTGCTGGCCGTGCATCATGCCCTGCTGAACAGCGGACTTGAGCCGCAGCCGGTGAGCCTGACCGTGACGCTGCCCCTGAGCGAGTATTATGACGGGGACTGCCAGCGGAACGAGGAGAACATCCGACGCAAACGGGAAAACCTCATGCGTACGCTGGTTCTGAATAAGGGCAGGGCATTTACCGTAACGGACGTGAAGGTGATGCCGGAATCACTGCCGGCGGCGTTCTCCCGTCTCGCGGAGCTGAAGCCCGGACCCGCTGAGACCACCCTGATTATCGATCTCGGCGGAACCACGCTCGATGCCGGCGTGATTGTCGGACAGTTTGATGATATCAGTGCGGTACACGGCAATCCGTCTGTTGGCGTGTCACAGGTCACCCGCGCAGCTGCAGGCGCGCTGCGGGCTGCAGACAGCGAAACCAGCGCGCTTATTGCTGACACGGTCATCCGCAACCGCCATGATCGTCAGTATCTGCAGCGTGTGATCAACGATGCCGGAAAAATCGACGATGTTCTGAACAAAATTACAGAGGCAATCACTTCCCTGGGCGCGCGTGTCACCAGCGAGCTGACGGCCTTCAGGAACGTTAACCGGGTATTCCTGGTCGGGGGAGGGGCATCCCTCATTGATGAGGCTATCCGTCAGGCCTGGCCTCTGGCTCCTGACCGTATCGAGGTTATCGGCGATCCGCAGCTGGCGCTGGCCAGAGAGATCGCCCTTTACAATAAAGAGGACTAAACGTGCCGGACGGCCAGTATTCTTTCTATCTGCACAGCGACGATCGCACCGACATCGCGGCGATGGCGACCATCAGCACCATCTCACAGCCCCTGCGCGGTGACTTCATCCGGACCGCCGCCACCGCCGGGGCGGTGATGTACCAGACGGATGCCCGTTTACCGGCGCTGATCCCGGTGTTCTTTGACGGGCATCTGAGCGCCATCCGGCTTTGCGCCGTGATGGCCCTGGTCTCCGGCATCTGGTCTTCACTCTCAGGACTTCCTGATGAGCCTGATGGTGGCGTGGCGGCTCTGGCCATGTCACCGGATACGGAATACCAGCGCCGGCGTTACACCCTGACGCTTCTGGATGACCGGAGCAGTGAACGGGTTGAGCGTGTGCTGACGGGGGTGTCTTCGCGCCTGCGTGGAGAGCTGCTGAGAAACCTGATTATCACCGGTCTGGCCCTGCATACGACCGCACCGGAGCTGCCGCGTCTGCTGGCCAGTATGCCGGTACCGCCCGGCACGGTCTGCGAGCTGCAGGTTCTGGTTCAGCAGATGGCCGGATCGGCTGGCGTGAATAACGCTGCAGTACCGGAGAAACCGGCCGCGTCAGTCGAACCGGTATCCGGTGAAGCGACCAGGATAAAGAAAAATATGCAACGGGCATTCGGTGACTAGTATTACGAATCACATCCTGTTCGTTCTGCGGAGGTTCCAGTGGTCCCTGGTTTCAGAAAGGTTTTGCGATTTGCCGGGGCCCCCGTTGACGCATCAGAGGCAGAACGCCGTAAGTATGGCCGCCGCCTGATTCTGATCGTCACCGCCTGTCTTCTTCCGTTACTGTTTGTCGGGGCTCCGTTGTGGGTATTTGTGCTTTCACAGGTTGTATGGGGAGCCGGGATGTACGCTGGCATTTCCCTGATCAGTGACAAAACTGATATCCAGTAACGACTCATCTCACGGGAAGCCGCCCCGGCTTCCTGTGTAACACCGCGCATTTCTGCTTTATCACCTCAGGCTGCTGGCCCACAGATAAAAATTCATTGCGTAAAAAATGACCATGCCGTGGTGTTCCCATGGATACGCGGTCTGCAGCGATCTGACTCCAGGTTATCCACAGAGTTAGGGTACCAGCGCTGTGGACAGGTGCAGGCTATTTATCCGAGGGGGGTGAGTTTCAAACATCGGGTAAAGCGCGGAAAAAAACGTCTCCACAGTGGAGGAGACGTAAAGAATAAAATGATAAACAACAACGCCATCACAGCGATACAGAATGTGTCGAAAACGGCTCAAACCAACGCAACCGTTTGCGTCAGCTATTTTCTCATAACCGATCACCCTTAACAGCTACCAGAACGGGTAAAAATGACAGCTTGCATTTCCGTTATCCGGCTGCCGCAGGCAGACCGGTTCAGTCAGTCTTCGCTGCGGTATGCTGAAGCTGATCATGTTGCTCAAGCTCATACTCGATAAATGCGCTTATCATGGTCCGGTAGATTTTCTCGATAATCACTTCTGAAAGCCCGGCCTCAGCTGCCTGCCTGCGAACCCTGTCGATGACCTGTTGCACGCGATCGGGAGCCCGGACAGCGGAATGATCCGTCTTGAATGCCGCTGCAGCTTTAACACATTCGGCACGCCGGGCGATGATGTTAACCAGTTCTCTGTCTAACTGGTCGATCCGGTTTCTGACCTCTTCAATAGTGGTGAACGTCATTCTGTGAACTCTTAAGCTAGTACATGGGTTTATCAGGATACACCATGTTCAGTCCGGAACCCGTGTGTATTTCCGGGGCTAAGGATGTCGCCGGCTTGCTGTTGCCGCCGGCTCCGCTTCACCCGGCCCCATCCCTCCGGTCTGTGGCCTTATAGCTGCGTCTGTCGCGTTGCGACATCTGCTTCCGCTTTTCTCCCTGTGGTCGAAAAACGGGGGAGAGAAACCTTGTATTCAGCCTCCTGCATCGCGACGGGTAGTGCCGTGCCTTCACTTTAGCCCGGCCGCTGCAGATGCAAGGGTTCGCTGACGCCGCCATCCTCGCCCGGTCGCAGTTTTTTTTATGATGCTCGCCGTTCTTCCCGTCGTTTTCTCGCTCAGGTTTCGCTCGAAAACCGTCCAGACCAGCTTCGCGCTTTATCTGCGCTGCGGCCTCCGGTGTCGCCCCTGCATCTTCCGCTTTCCGCCGGGCTGTCGTGTCGGCACGGCACAACCCGGTGCCGCAATCTTATGAACCTGTGGAGGTTGCTATGTATCACGTCTGTCAAACCGCGCTGGATGTTGAAGAGTCCGATCGCCTGTCATTCCTGCCTGAATTATTTGGGACAGATTTTCTCGCCGCAGAGATGCAGGTCTATGCGCTCGCTGAGAAACACATCACCGATTACTGCGGAGGATTCTGGCATTTCATCCGTATTCCGGAGGGTGGCGGTTACATTATGCCGGACGGTGATCGTTTCCATCTGACTAATCCGGATAACTGGTTTGATCGTTCTGTCAGTGCCGATGCGGCAGGGATCATTATTACGGCGCTGGCGATCAACCGCCGTATCTGGCTGCACTATGAGCGCGGTGATGTTGCCCTGACGCGCCACCTGATGGTGCAGGAGTCCTGCCTGTGGAATTTCATCAGCTCCCATGACGAATGTGCCGCTATTTGTGCTGCCCTGGACTGATACCACGCCGGGGCGCCTGGCGCCCCGTTTAAGGAGCTAAAAATGAACGCTACATCACCGGCGGTGTACGTGGGGACATACCACAAATACAACTGCGGCAGCATTTACGGGAAATGGCTTGATCTGACGGATTTTGACGGCGAAGACGAATTTCTGGAGGCGTGTCGTGAGCTTCATTCCGGCGAGGACGACCCCGAGTTTATGTTTCAGGACCGGGAGGGGATCCCGTCTCAGTTTGCGTCTGAATCCTCCGTGAACTGGGAGTATATTGCGGCCTTCAGGCAGGCACAGGAAGAAGGGCGAACCGGCGCGTTTGTAGCCTGGGCAGAATATACCGGTGAATGCGATTATGACGCCTTCGATACGGCGTATTACGGAGAGGCTGACAGTGAGGAAGGTTTTGCTTATGGCTTTGTGGAGGAACACGGTCTGCTGAATGAGATGCCTGAATCCCTGCGGTGCTATTTCGATTATGAGGCTTACGCACGCGATTTGTTCAGCAGCGGCTACGTGTACATCGACGGGTTTGTTTTTTACAACTGAGGCGGGAGGGGCAGGGGGGAACCTCTGCCGGCACCGCAGGCAGGTCCGGCCGCGCGAAAACCCTGGCAGGCTTCGCCTGCCGGTGAGGCGTTCCGCCGCGCCTGCGGCGCCGCGCATCTTCCTCACCGTTGCGGGTCGCCGGGAAAGCGTTCAGGGGGTAAAATTGGTTTTCCCTTTCTGAATAACCGGATAAAGCCAGTGTCTCAGTGGAATATTGCTGCATTCTCAAAAGAAGATCAGGACAAAGTTTCTGTCGATAAAGCTGCCGCAGCCGTCGCCTGGCAGGAACGAATGAATAAGCCGGTGGTGCCCGAAATGGTTGAGCGTGAGCAGCCGGAGTCTCTTCGCGACTATTTCCGGGAGAGGTTGCGGATTCACCGGCAGAACAGCCTGCAGCTGCCGCGTGCCGGATCTCCTGAATACCTGAAAGCTGACGAAGAAAACAACTGACAGACAGCTAACCCCTTATCTGGACCCCTTCGGCTCCTGACCAGCTGCGCTGTCCAGTCGTCGAGCCACACTCCGCCAGGGCAGCTGCTTCGCACCCGCCGGGCTCCGCCGAACCCGCAGGCGGGTTCGTGCCTGACGGCTAGTGTCTGATGTCTGAGGTCAAGGTCAGGGGCAGCGCTTGCTGCGACCGTTCCGGTCGCGCCGCTTTCACCGTGCCGGCGATAAAGCTGCCGGCACTCTGAGGGGCAACGCCGTTTCGCGCCCGCGCGTTCCGTCGTTGCGGCGGGTTCCTGCTCCTTTCCTCTGGTGCCGTTTCACCCGTTTGAGTCCATTCGCCGGGGCTGAGACAAGCACAACCCGCCTGGCTGTCCAGGGACGGTAAACCTTTCGCAATAAATTTTTCCCGGCCATTCCGCAGGCTCCATTAGACCGAAAAAAATTTCCCGCTCACCCCGGACATCTGCGCCGGGCCGTGCTCGTTTACGCCCTTGCGGCGAACGGCTCTCAAACGGGTGAAGGTAACAACCAGGGGCAGGTTCAGCAGGTCCCCGCAAAACGTCAAAACCGCGGCCCCGGCAACTCAACGGGTGATGGTTTTAAAGGCAAAACAACGGATTAAGGAGATTCATCATGGCAGCACGCGGCGTCAATAAAGTCATTCTGGTTGGTCATCTTGGACAGGATCCCGAGGTGCGGTATCTCCCTTCCGGGGGCGCAGTAGCGAATATGAACCTGGCAACGTCCGAGACGTGGACCGACAAATCCACCGGGGAGCAAAAGGAAAATACGGAATGGCACCGCGTGGTGCTGTTCGGCAAGCTCGCCGAAATCGCCGGGGAATATCTGCGTAAAGGCGCACAGGTGTATATCGAGGGGCAGTTGCGTACCCGCACCTGGCAGGATGAACAGAATGTCACCCGTTATGTCACCGAAATTCTGGTGAATAACAACGGCACCATGCAGATGCTGGGTGGACGCCGTGACAACGTGCCAGCGTCACAGCCTGCCGTGCCGCAGTCCTCTGAACCTGCTGCCCCGACTCCCGCTCAGTCTCCGGCACCCACTTCTCCGGCGAAAAAACCACGTAAAAGCCGGACGACACCACCGCCGTCGAATTTGCCTATGGATGACGATGCCCCGTACTGATAACCCGTTTGTCCGGCCCTGCGGTGGCAGGGCCCTGATAAGGAACTGTTTATGAGCAAGTCTCTGAAAGATTTTTTGAACCAGCCTGAACGTCAGCGGGCGCCAACAGCGGAAGAACTGGAACTGGCCGCTCTGCTTAACGCGAACGCGGTATCACCCGTCATCGCCACCCCGGTGCTACCTGACGGCGAATTCACCCGTCAGGACGCTTATCGCGTGGTGGCGTTCTATACCAACGTGTTTATCGAGGACGATCAGGGTACGCATTTTCGTCTGGTTGTGCGTCGCGAGGGGGAAATGATCTGGCGTGCTTGGAATTTTGAAGCCGGGGCCGGGTACTGGCTGAACCGTTATATCTCCGGCTACGGCACCCGAAAACAGCAGTAAACAGTAAGAAAAAAGCCGGACAGGTGGGCTGTCCGGCAGACATTCATCAATAACTAAGAGGTATCAATTATGTCTGCAACTGAGTCTAAGGTAAAAACTGCTCCGAAAACCAGCAAAAATTCCCTTAAAGCTGCTGAAGCCGAAGCGCTGAAAGCGGCTCTCGATGCCGCACCGATAGAGTATGTCCCGGTGACGGCACTGGTGAAATCTCCCCTGAACGTCAGAACCATCCCTTATCCGGTGGAGAAAGTACGGTCAATGGCAGACTCCATTGATGCGCTTGGCCTGTTGCAGAATCTGGTCGTTCATTCTCTCCCTGACGGGCTGTGTGGTGTGGCTGCAGGTGGTCGTCGCCTGAAAGCCCTGCAATTGCTGCAGGATGAAAACCGTATCGATACCGGATATCTGGTGATGGTGAAAAAGGTGCCCGATGAACTGGCCGTCGCCGCATCAATGGCAGAGAACGAACAGCAGATGGCCATGCATCCGTCTGAACAGATCGCCGGGTTCCGCACGCTGGCAGAGCAGGGGAAAACCCCCGCGCAGATTGGCGATTTACTGGGGTTCGGTACCCGTCATGTTCAGCGCATGCTGAAGCTGACCGAACTGGCTCCCGAAATTCTGGACGCGCTGGCGAAGGATGAAATCACCACCGAACACTGTCAGGCGCTGGCGCTGGAAAACGATCAGACCCGGCAGGTCGAAGTGCTGGCTACCGCGCGTAAACGTGGATGGAATAACGAACCATCGGTTACCACGATCCGTGACCTGATTACCACCGAAGAAGTCTCCACCACGGGCAACAAATTCCGCTTTGTGGGAGAGGCGGCTTTCAGTCCTGAAGAGATCCGCGTTGACCTGTTCAGCAGCGAAACGGGAGGGTTTGTAAAAAGTGCCTCCCTCGATACCGCCCTGCTGGAAAAACTGCAGGATATCGCGGAGCACCTGCGTGAGGCGGAAGGCTGGGCATGGTGTGATGGCCGTCTTGAGCCGGTTTCTCACTACGGGAAGGACGCTCAACTCTGGCGTCTGCAGTCTGTTCCGCCGATTGAATATTCTGAGACAGAATCAGAACGCCTTGCTGAGCTGGAAACGCTGGAAGCGCAGTACGAAAGCGAGAATCCCGGCGTGAGTGATGACGTCGCGGCAGAAGCTCTGGAGGCGGTCCGGGAAGAACAGCAGACCATCGCACACCGGGCAAAACACCGGGCATGGACGGAGGAGGATAAGCAGACCTCCGGTGTGGTGGTTTCCTGGAACGGTCAGGAAGCGACGGTGCAGCGCGGCGTTGTGCTGCGCGCCGATGAAAAAATAAAGGAGAAGGAGACATCCACCGATCAGAAACCTGAAAAAGTCGATCCGCTGGACGCTGTCAGTGTCCCGCTGCTGACGCGCCTTTCTTCTGAACGCACACTGGCGGTTCAGGCAGCCCTGTTGCAGCATCCGCAGAAAGCCGTCGCGCTGATGGTCTGGAAAATGTGTAACTCGGTTTTCCATACCACGACGTCCGTCAAAGAGCCGTTCTGCATTTCCGTGAGCGTGTCGCATTACGCGCTGACCCGGGAAGCGCCGGACGGTGAAAACAGTATCGCATTTCAGGCCATCCAGGCGGAGAAAGAACGCCTTGAAGCCCTGCTGCCCGAAAACTGGCGTAAGGATATGACGGCTTTCTTTTCGCTTGATGGCAAAACCCTGATGGCGCTGATGACGTTCTGCACGGCCTGCTCCATTGACGGCGTCCAGAAAAAAGATGAATTCGGCCGGAAACATCAAAGCCCGCTGGACCTGCTGGAAACGGCTATCCACTTTGACCTGCGCGACTGGTGGAAACCGACAGCAGACAATCTCTTCTCACATATGACGCAGCCACACATTGTGCAGTCCATCTCAGAGGCCGGACTGACTGGGGCGGCACTCGATGCCGCGAAGATGAAGAAAAAGGATGCGGCTGAACACGCTGAGCACTTCCTGACGCAGGTCCGCTGGATCCCCGACTGGATGACCTGCGCCGAAAACGAGAAGCAGTTGTCCGGTAAACCTGATCTGAGTCTGGCTCCGGACCAGTCTGAATCCGACGTTGTGTCTGAATCTGCCCCTGAAAACAACCCGGCACGCGCTGCCTGATAACGGAAGTCGCCCCTGCGGGGGCGGCTAAAAGGAGACTGTAAATGAACACTGTCCTGAACGTTGATGTCCTGAAAACCATGTCAGCCGATGAGCTGGAAGACTATCGCGCTGCCGGGGAAGACTTCCGCCGGGTGCTGAGCCATGCCGTAATGCGCGATCTGCCGTCGCCATCCGGATGGTCGGCGAACGCGGAATACCGGAGTGAGTTTGGTGGCTTTTTCCCGGTACAGATCCGTTTTTCTCCGTTGCACGGCCATTTTGATGTGGCGGTATGCAGCCCCGGTGAACTGAGCCCCCGCTGGATGGTGATTTTTGTCACCCGTGGCGGTCAGCCGTTCTCTGTTGTTCGCGCAATGGACAGCTTTAACCCGGAACTGATTACGCATACGCTGGCGCTGATTGCGTGTCTCGATTCAGATGGATACTCATTTGCCAGCATTATCAGCACGCTGGCGCAGGAGAGTGCGAAATGATCCCGTCATCCCATGCCCTTGTCACCCTGAAGCCAGCGCGTCAGGCTGCGCAGCAGGCCATTATGTCCGTGGAAGAAGCACGCCAGCGCGGTTCCCGTCTGCCATCGATGCCACATGTCCGGACCTTTCTGCGGCTGCTGACAGGCTCCAGTCGCATCAACAGCACGGTGGCGCAGTGTATTCCGGGGCTTAACCGCGATCCCAAAAACCGGCTGTCCAGCCTGAAACAGGTGGAGGAAGCGCTCGATATCCTCATCGAAAGCCACGGTGAGAAATGCCCTCTGCCACTGGATATGGATGTGCAGGCAGAGTTGTTTCCGGAAGTCCGGCATACCCGGACAGAACGGAGGAAGCAGCGAGAGGATATTGCCTTCAGTCGCAAAATGCGCCGGGAAGGCAGACTGGAAGAGAAGGGCTGGAAACAGCGGCAGAATCTGCTGGGGCAGGCGGTGACGGAGCTGAATTTCCAGTCACCGGAGACCGTTCTCAGCTGGTATCGCCGGTGGGCCGACGAGTTTGACGCGAGTGAGCTGGAACCGGCGTTCTGGCAGTGGCAGACGCGATTCGCCTCACTCAGCGAGCTTGTCTGGCTGCGCTGCAGTGATGCCCCGTTGTACGAGGTTATGCATGAAATCAGCTTTATTGTCAGGGGATCGGCTGCGCATATTCTGGAACGTGAACGCTGGCAGGTACCCAACAAACTGACCTGCAGGAGATAATCATGAAATGGCGATATTCACTGCGCTGGAAATTACCCTCTCCGTGTCCCGGCAAAGAGGTGCTGACGATGGCTGAAGTTGAAGCCGGGCAGTCAGCGCCGGAATCGATAATGTCTTTATGGGTTGCCGGAGCCGGGTATGCGGTGTGTGTGGATTTTCCCGGCGACAAACCAATACGGCGCTGGAGCGAGGAAAGGAAAGCAGCGGTGAGAAGGCGTAACATGCAGGCACGGATTAATCGTGTTGCCCCTCTGTTTGCCGATGAGTTAATCGAACGGGAGCTGGCTGCGCGTCTGGCGTATTTCAATGGCAAGTCAGCCCGGTGAATCAGATACAATGCTGCCTGACTGATCAGATAGTTACATAAAAGGAAACCAGAAAAATGAGGTACTTTTTGCTCGTTATATTACTGTTCGTACTCTATTTTTTAATCATCAGAAATGCTGCGCCAGAATGGGAAGGCTCGACAGGCTACTATGCAGGGCTGTTCATATGCAGTCTGATAGCGCTGGTTATCACATGGCGTGATCCGCCTGGCTGGTTCGATAAAACCCTGCTCAGCGTAATGGAGTTCGGCGTTCTGAGTGCCGGGCTTATCTTCTTTATCTGGGGTGTCGGGTACAAGCTGGCATTCTGGGGGCAACATGACTCCGATGCCATATTTGTAAGTGCCGGGGAGATAATTTTACCCAATCTTGCGCTGGTTACGGGTGTATTGATCGCGGCATGGGGATATGTGAGATATTTCAGGCGCTAAGCAGCATAAAGCGTGGATATACCTGGTAAGAAATAGCACCTGCCCGGTATAATCGACGTGGCGCTTGAGGCTTTTTGCCTCATGACGTGAAGGTGGTTTGTTACCGTGTTGTGTGGCAGAAAGCAGAAAGCCCCGAGTAATTTTTCAATTAACCCGAGGCCCCTGTATGTCTGATCAACAACAGTATGGCCGCTTACCTGCCGAAAGGCAAGGAGAAGTCAGCTATGAAACTGCCACGAAGTACCCTGCTCTGGTGTGTGTTAATAGTGTGCCTCACACTGCTGATATTCACTTACCTGACACGGAAATCGCTCTGCGAAATCCGTTACAGGGACACGAACAGGGAGGTGGCGGCTTTTATGGCCTACGAATCCGGTAAGTAAGCTACCTGAAGGCGGGGGAAACCCCGCCTTTTCAGGAGCTGAGTTGCTCTGACATGCCTGAAGCGCCTTTATGAAGGGGTTACCGGTTTACCGGTAGCCCCTTTTTCCTCCCCGACGCGACCGCACGCCTGAACTTCCGGGAAGGGCTGTTCCCCTTCGGGGAACGGGGGAAGGGGGACGCGCCTCCGGCGCTGCCCCTCTGCTCCCTCATGATCGCCTATAAACGCAGTAGCCCCCCGTCGACCACATACTGACTACCCGTAACATATCCGGCATCGTCCGACAGTAAAAACAGTGCAACGGCAGCGGCTTCTTCTGCAGTACCCGGACGTTTAAGGGGGACGCCAGCGTTTATCTGGGCATCATACTGCGCACGGAAGGGGGCGGGAATAATGTCCAGTATCGGCGTATCGATGGCCCCTGGCACAAGCGCGTTCACCCTGATCCCCCGTGGTGCAAAGGCCGTTGCCCAGCTGCGAACCAGCGCCAGTTGTGCGCCTTTACTGGCAGCGTAAAGTGCTGCCATGGGGGTTCCTTCATAGGCTGCCGTGGAGGCGGTCAGTACCACGGAGGCCCCTTCTTTCAAAAAACGGGAGAGACTGGCGACCTGCAGGACCGCGGCCCGGACATTGTTTGCCATTATCGTATCGAACTGAGTCGCGCTGCAGTGTTCAACGGATGAGAAGGCGAGTTGTCCGGCGTTAAGCCACAGGCCATCCAGCATGCCGAACGATTCGACAGCGTCTGCCAGTGCCTGTGCTGCCTCTGGCTCGGCTCCATCGTTTTGAAGAAGAGCTGTGTGATGGGGGAGTTGTGTCCGTAGTTGTTCCAGTTTATGCAGGTTGCGGCCGGTTATCATGACCTCGCCACCTTCTGCTGTAATGCGCTTTGCCCCGGCCAGACCAATACCGCTGCTTGCACCCGTTATCACTATTTTCTTGCCTGAAAATCTTCCCATTGTATCCCTCGCAGAGTGTTTTACGTCCGGTTTACTCACACTAGAACAACGGATATTGGTTGTAAAACCATAAACCTGAGGGGCAGGGCGATGGACCCCTTCGGCTCCTGGCCAGCTGCGCTGTCCAGTCGTCGAGCCACACTCCGCCAGGGCAGCTGCTTCGCACCCGCCGGGCTCCGCCGAACCCGCTGGCGGTTTCGGGCCTGACGGCTAGTGTCTGATGTCTGAGGTCAAGGTCAAGGGCAGCGCTTGCTGCGACCGTTCCGGTCACGCCGCTTTCACCGTGCCGGCGATAAAGCTGCCGGCACTCCGGGGGCGCCACGCCGTTCCGTCGTGTCGGGTGTGTTCATTCTCTTCCTGTGCTTCTGGTGAGCCATCTCCCGTTAAGTCCCCGGGCGGAGGGCTGGTCGTAGCACCGTCGTGTCGTCATCCGAAGGGTGAAATGCACTCCGCCAAAAGTTTTTGCGAAGGACCGCAAAAACTTTTGTCTCCGCCCTTCTCCTGCCGCCACGCCGTCGCTCCTTTGCCCTTTGCCGCCAGGGAACTCACCGAGAGATGGATTAATCACCAGACAAGAGGAAAAGCAGAATGAACACACAGAACGTCAACGTCAAAACCGCCACCAAAGAATCTACCAAAAGATGGGGGACAGACCCGAAAGCGCGTCTGGCCTGTGTTATCGCGGAGCAAAAGTCGTATCTGGCCGAGCTTTGCGGGATAAAGGCGCTCCAGCTGGTCCAGCATGAAGAGGCTGAGGAAGCCTGCAACATCCTGTGCGCCATGAGTAAAAACATCTGGTACGAGGGAGTTATCGACTGGATGCGCGAAAAACCTCTGCTGTCATTCCATGTTGTTCAGCCGTGGTTACAGGCTAAAGCACATGCCGCCCGGTTGTATGGCGAAACAGGCCAGGAAGCATGGGCGTATGCAGACAAGAGCCTTAAGGGCTGCATGATTTTTGAACGTGCCATGCTGGCAGAGTAAACACGCTCACTTTACTACTCACGGCGGCAGAGGGTGCCGCCATCAATCACAGAAGGAGAAAACCATGTACTTACACCTGACCGAATCCTCCACCCTGCTGGGGATGCACGCGACTGCCGAAGCGGAGCGGGCGTACTGGCTACACCGTCAGGAGCAGGCCGTAACAAAACCCGCTGAAATCGACGTGCACGCCTTTCATGACGCGCTGGGGCTGATGTATCCCCTGAACTGGTCAACAAGTGAAAACGGTGAGTGGGAAACGTTCATGATGGCGGAAATGACCTGCGGAGAAGTCACCGAAATTTATGCCCGTACCGGAGCGCGTTATTTCCGTCTGCGGGATGTGTGCCATCTGAACCACGAGCAAATCAAGACGCGCATTAAAGAGGCGTTTGGTCTGTTCCGTAAATGAAAAAGGCAGACTTTCGTCTGCCATTTCCCGCCGGATTTGTACGCCGCAAAACGATGAATCCGGCCTTAACTAAAGGAGTCAAGAATGAATCACTTCAGTGTAGTTTCAATTGTCACACCGACCGCCCTGTATGTCCAGATCTGCCGGGCAAAAATGACGCCAGTGAGAAAACAGACGCGAATTAAGCGCGGGGATATCGCACCGGAGGCTATCAGTACCGAAATGCGGTCGATGGGGCGTCATATTGCCCGCAACTGCAGGAAGGGACGCTCAGTTCGTATCCCGGCCATGCGCGGGAGCGAGTGGGGACAGGTGTTGCGTACGCTCGAACTGGCACGGGCATTTAACTGACGGAGGCGCCGCCCTGTAAGGGGCGGCATTTCAAAGGAGGTAATATGTCTCAACTTAGTTTTGCCAGCGTCTTTGACCAGGCGAGAGCGTCCGAACCCCGGGCTGTGCAGCGGCCTGCTGTCATACCGAAGCAAACCCCAACGTCATCCCGCGGTATGCTAACCATCGATGAGGCGCGGCGGCAGTTCATTCGTGTGTTTAAAGACACCGCCCGCAACCTTCGCCGCTGGGATGTATTCCGCGATTTCATCACGCTGGCTGCCAGTGAACTTGACCTCGCGCGGATCAGAACGCCGGAGAACATGGAAAGCAGCCGCGAGATTTGTGCTAAATACGGTGACAGCGATATCCGGAACCTGCACGAACTTTTCTGCCTGATGGTCTGCGCACTGGAGGCGAAATTTCATGACTTTCTCGGTGCGATCTTCATGGAGCTGGAGCTGGGCGACGACCGGAACGGGCAGTACTTCACGCCCTATCACCTCCAGTCGTTATTGGCAAAGCTGGTTATGCCAGATGTCGAACAGACGATACGCACGGAAGGTTTTGTGACCGTCAGCGATCCGGCCAGTGGTGCGGCGGGAATGATTATTGCTTATGCAGAGAACCTGCTTGAGGCTGGCTACAACCCGTCCGAGCAGATGTATGCACACTGTGTGGATATCGACCCGATCGCCGCCGATATGTCGTTTATCCAGCTTTCCCTGCTGGGTATTCCGGCTCAGGTAGTCACGGGTAATTCGCTGACGCTGGAATGTAGCAGGACGCGGTATACGCCGGTGTACTACATCAACAACTTTGAGAAGCGTCTGGACGATCAGCGGCGTATCAGTGCCATGCGCGAATTTATGCGCAGCATATCAGATGCTGCATAAAGTCCGGCTGGCAGGGGGACATTCTCCTGCCATCGGGCCCGCTAAAAAACGCGCGCCTGCGGCGCCGGAAGGGCAGGCTGCGCTGACGCGCCGCCGGGCCCTTTCCTCCGCGATTTCTCTGTTCTCCGGCTCTCTCTCTGCTTTCTGTCCGGTTTTAGCCTGCTGCTGACTAACTTCCGGCTGTTCTCCCTGCTGTGATGCCTCTTTTTTAACGGCAACGGCAACACCATTATGGACCCCTTCGGCTCCCGGCCAGCTGCGCTGTCCAGTCGTCGAGCCACACTCCGCCAGGGCAGCTGCTTCGCACCCGCCGGGCTCCGCCGAACCCGCAGGCGGGTTCGTGCCTGACGGCTAGTGTCTGATGTCTGAGGTCAAAGTCAAGGTCAAGGGCAGCGCTTGCTGCGACCGTTCCGGTCACGCCGCTTTCACCGTGCCGGCGATAAAACTGCCGGCACTTTGAGGGCGCCACGCCGTTCCGACGTGTCGGGTGTGTGCATCCTGTTCCCCCGGTGAGGCCATCCCCCGTGTGTCCTCACGCGGAGGGCTGGTCGTAGCACCGTCGGGTCGTCATCCAAGGGGTAAAATGCACTCCGCCAAAACTTTTTGCGAAGGGCAGCAAAAACTTTTGTCTCCGCCCCTTTCCTTCCTCCCTTCGCCGTTGCTCCTTTGCCCTTTGCCGCGAGAGAACTCACCAGGGAGATGGACAACCATCACTACAGGAGAGAACCAGGATGCACACACGAAACGTCAACGTCAAAACCGCCGCTCAAGAATCTACCGGAAGATGGGTGAAAAAAATGGCACGGATCATCGACCGTGGGCACTACAACGCGGCCTGTGCGCAGGAGGATCATGCGCATTACAGAAATAAGTTCACCCGTACCGATGCCTGTCTGTACTTCATCCGTGGAGCACTGTCAGAAATTACTAATAAATTTTGATTCAGAGGGAAACGAATATGACACATAAAACTATGTTCCTGCGCACTGACGGCTTTGTACGCAATATTCACTCACGTAATCCGTTCGACGTCATTCGTGCTGATGTGGTTCTGGCTCGTATGGAAAAACTGGCTGGTAAATCATGCGGCGCGTACCCCGAAATCTATGACGTCAGATTGCTGGGAATGGCGCTGGACTACCTGGCTAAATTACCTCTTAAAGACCGCCCGGTATTCATGGGCGCGGCGTCGATGCGTGGCTTTATGCTGACGTGGGCTGAGGAAGAACGTGCGAAGCAGAGGCATGACGACCTTATGAACGAGATGGATTTTGAGTCGCAAATTGAGTCAGGTGAGTATTAATCCCTGATCCCGGATTCGGTTCAGCCCTGGTGGCGTTCATCAGGGCAACCGCACAAACCTCTTTCCCCTGCGGGGAAACGGGGAGGGCGAAAGCGCCTCCGGCGCTCCTGCCTTTCCCCGTTGCAGTGCTTCTCTTCTCACCTGCGTTCATAACCGGCGTCCTGCTGGTTAACTTTCTCAACTGCGGCTCCTTGGCCATAACCCGAAAAACGGGCAGGGCGATGGCCCCCTTCGGCTCCTGACCAGCTGCGCTGTTCAGTCGTCGAGCCCCACTCCGCCAGGGCGGCTGCTGACGCACCCGCCGGGCTCCGCCGAACCCGCAAGCGGTTTCGGGCTGACGCTAGGGTCTGATGGCTAAGGTCAAGGTCAAGGGCAGCGCTTGCTGCGACCGTTCCGGTCACGCCGCTTTCACCGTGCCGGCGATAAAGCTGCCGGCACTCTAGTGCTTCTCTCCTCTCCTGCGTTCATAACCGGCGTCCTGCTGGTTAACTTTCTCAGCTGCAGCTCCGTGGCCATAACCCGAAAAACGGGCAGGGCGATGGCCCCCTTCGGCTCCTGACCAGCTGCGCTGTCCAGTCGTCGAGCCCCACTCCGCCAGGGCGGCTGCTGACGCACCCGCCGGGCTCCGCCGAACCCGCAAGCGGTTTCGGGCTGACGCTAGGGTCTGATGGCTAAGGTCAAGGGCAAGGGCAGCGCTTGCTGCGACCGTTCCGGTCGCGCCGCTTTCACCGTGCCGGCGATAAAGCTGCCGGCACTCCGGGGGCGCCACGCCGTTCCGTCGTGTCGGGTGTGTTCATTCTCTTCCTGTGCTTCTGGTGAGCCATCTCCCGTTAAGTCCCCGGGCGGAGGGCTGGTCGTAGCACCGTCGTGTCGTCATCCGAAGGGTGAAATGCACTCCGCCAAAACTTTTTGCGAAGGACCGCAAAAACTTTTGTCTCCGCCCTTCTCCTGCCGCCACGCCGTCGCTCCTTTGCCCTTTGCCGCCAGGGAACTCACCGAGAGATGGATTAATCACCAGACAAGAGGAAAAGCAGAATGAACACACAGAACGTCAACGTCAAAACCGCCACCAAAGAATCTACCAAAAGATGGGGGACAGACCCGAAAGCGCGTCTGGCCTGTGTTATCGCGGAGCAAAAGTCATATCTGGCTGAGCTTTGCGGCGTGTGCAATCTCCAGCTGAGCCAGCACGATGAGGCTGAGGAAATCCTGCGTCTTCTCAGCCTGATGAGCGACAACATTCACAGGGAAGGTGTGCTGTGCTGGGAACGTTCATATCCGCTGGTTTCGTTTCATGTCGTGCAGCCATGGTTGCAGGCTCAGGCTCATGTCATCCGCTTATACGGCTTTATCGGGCAAAAGGCGTGGGACATCGCGCATAAGGACCTTTGCAATAACATTAATCTTGCACAGTCTCTGTTGCGCCTGGAAGCTCGTTAATCAGCATCTCCATGCATAAATTTATGCGCAGCATGTCAGATGCTGCGTAATGTCCGGCAGGCAGGGGGGCATCCTCCTGCCATTGGGCCCGCTAAAAAACGCGCGCCTGCGGCGCCGGAAGGGCAGGCTGCGCTGACGCGCCGCCGGGCCCTTTCCTCCGCGATTTCTCTGTTCTCCGGCTCTCTCTCTGCTTTCTGTCCGGTTTTAGCCTGCTGCTGACTAACTTCCGGCTGTTCTCCCTGCTGTGATGCCTCTTTTTTAACGGCAACGGCAACACCATTATGGACCCCTTCGGCTCCCGGCCAGCTGCGCTGTCCAGTCGTCGAGCCCCACTCCGCCAGGGCGGCTGCTGACGCACCCGCCGGGCTCCGCCGAACCCGCAAGCGGTTTCGGGCTGACGCTAGGGTCTGATGGCTAAGGTCAAGGTCAAGGGCAGCGCTTGCTGCGACCGTTCCGGTCGCGCCGCTTTCACCGTGCCGGCGATAAAGCCGCCGGCACTCTGGAGGGCAACGCCGTTTCGCGCCCGCGCGTTCCGTCGTTGCTGCGGGTTCCTGCTCCTTTCCTCTGGTGCCGTTTCACCCGTTTGAGTCCATTCGTCAGGAACGTTCATTAACGAATAACGAATTAATTCAGTTTGTGCCTTCTGTCTTTCCCGAAGAAAAGCACAGTACACGCAGTGAACACTATACCTGTATCCCACCTATTACCCTGCTGGATAAGTTACGTGACGAAGGGTTTCAGCCCTTTTTCGCCTGCCAGTCAAGAGTGCGAAATGAAGATAAACGAGGTCATACAAAACATATGGTTCGCATGCGCAGGGAGGGTGTAAACAAAGGAAAGGAAGTTCCGGAAATCATTCTGCTTAATTCACATGATGGTTCATCGAGCTATCAAATGATCCCGGGCATGTTTTGTTTTGTCTGTACCAATGGCCTGATATGTGGAACATCATTTGGTGAGTTCCGGGTACCGCATAAAGGGGATGTCGTCGGACAGGTAATAGAAGGTGCTTACGCAGTCCTGGGTATTTTCGATAAAGTGGCAGAGAACATAGATATAATGAAATCCATTACGCTGACAAAAGAAGAGCAACACCTTTTTGGGAAGGCCGCTCTGACCTATAAGTATGATGACGAGAATAAAGCCCCGGTCAGTGTTGGACAAATTATTCACCCCCCGCCGTTTTGAAGATAAATCAGAAGATATCTGGACCACGTATCAACGTGTGCAGGAAAACTTGATTAAAGGTGGTTTGCCCGGTCGTTCACAGAACGGAAAAAAAACGATAACCCGACCGGTGCAGGGCATTGATGGTGACGTCAAACTGAATAAAGCGCTGTGGTTGATTGCCGAACAGTTCCGCACATTCAAGGGATAATACAAAAATACCCCGGACCGATATGTCCGGGGCCTTCAGTTCAGCGTCAGGGTGTTAATTACAATGTTTGAATTCACAGGCGTCTGCGTCAGTATTACACATATGGAGGGAAAAGATGTCAGGATCCTCCATATACTTTCCTTTAATAACCAGACCATCGAAAGCTATAACGAGTGGATCCATGACACGTCATATGGCGTGGTCATCAGGATGTATGATTTTAAGCGCCATCTTCTGGCCCTTAAAAGAGGTGGCGTATCCAGGCTATTGCGCAGGAATCTTATCCGCATGTATCAGGAACGTGGATATCTCATCTATTATTTTGACAGCGATGCGGATCATTACCCCGATATAGACAGTGTGGAATTCTGAAAAGATGAAGCCTTCTCCACGAGAAGGCTTTTTTTAGTTCATTGCGGTTAGCTGCGTTTTAGCTGGCTGACGTTTACTCGCTTTTATCGCGGTGTAGTACCGATGAATTTTTTTCGCATACTCATAACGCCTGGCTGCCTGAAGCGGCGTTCTTTTAAACCCTGCGTTATACGCACCCACAGCATCCCATGACACGCCCCATTTTCTGAAAGCCTTTGCCAGATAATACGCCCCGGTGTAGATATTCAGACAGGCATCCGTGAGCAGATGGTCTGATTTTATTCCATATCGTGACAGTTCGTCGAAATGCTGCGAATCAATCTGCATAAGTCCGGAGCCGTAACCTGTTACCGGATTACGACCAATGGCGCCAATTATAAAATGCGATTCCTGCCAGGAAATAGCACGGAGTAGATCTGGATCAATTCTGTAATCTCTTCCCGCCATATCAAAACAATCCGATGCCATGGCGGACAACGATATTGCTGACAGTGCGATGCCCAGTACCCAACCTTTCATGAATTTCCCTCCGGTGCAGTTGCCGGAAATACGTTAACCCATCCGAGAAATATACTCAACAAATGTGCACTCCTCACCACAAAAACAGCACACCCCACGCAAAATTAAAATTTTGCAGATAATCCATTAAATTTATGTAGTTGCCTGTGGTTATGTTATGTAGTGTTATATATCGTTATGTAAAAACAAGTTGTCGGAAAGTTTTAAATAAGTTGTGACTGAGTCGATTGAAACTTAACTTCAACTCAGTCCTTTAAAAACAATAAGTTGTTTAGACTTAAGTTCAGGCTTAAGTCGTTAACTGAGTTTCCATACAAGTCGCCAGTGCTCTAGGCTTAAGTTTAGAGTTGTATTAATCGAATGTTCGCGATATCTTCTGCCCTAAATAAACTTGAATATCCCATATTATTAATACAGGAGTCGCTATGGCCAGGGTGCAGGCATATCCCAGTGATGAGGTCGTTGCAAAAATTAGCGCGATTGTTGATAGACGCAGGGCAGAAGGTGCCAAAGAGAAAGATATAAGTTTTTCCAGCGTAGCGACGATGCTTCTGGAACTGGGGCTCCGTGTGTATGAAGCTCAGATGGAGCGGAAAGAGTCCGGCTTCAATCAGACAGAGTTTAATAAAGTTCTGCTCGAAAATGTTATAAAGACTCAGTTCACCATTTCAAAAGTTCTGGCAATGGATTCGCTCAGTCCACATATCATCGGTGATGAACGCTTTGATTTCAAATCTATGGTCATGAATATTCGTGATGATGCAAAAGAAATTGTAGACAGATTTTTCCCAGTGCAGGAAGAAGAGGAATAAGTTAGCAGTTTTTATGTCTATATTGTTTTCTTAAAAAAGAATAATGATCTGGGTTTTATGAGTGACAGGGATAGTCTTGGGTATTAAAATGGAATCCGAGTAGTGATTAAAATTTGTTGAAGCATTGATGCCTGGGGATTGCCCCCCAGACATCAACTATCCATAGAGTCCTTCAAAGGAGGCGCCTATGTGTGCGAAGGATCGTAGTCAAAATGCGTTTGCCAGTCAAACGGATTCCATTCAATCTGTGAGTGAAATGCTTAACATTTCATCTTCATTGTCGTTTATTCGTAACTCCTGTGGTGAATTAATTCGTTCCAGCCCCCTTTTTGACAAAATGTTCTTAACAAACCGTGACATTAACTCATGGTTATCTTCATTACCGATTGAAACGGGTATGGAGCTGGTTGGAGCTGAGATTGGTGTTCTGACTGAGTGCTCTGCATGTATTGTGAAGGATGTTTGTATCGATGGTTATGTCTGGAACGTTTTCATTGAGAGTATGTTGTTAAAAAATGAGTCTTACACTAAATGGGTTTTTGTCAGAGAATCTCATGCTGTTGTATTAGCCCAAAACTCTTATAGTAGATTGGGAAGGCGAATCAATGCATACCTTTCAAACCCGTTATCAAGAAAAGATGATAAATGGAAAATTCTGAGTTTATATGCAATTGGTTTAACGCATTCTAAAATTGCAAGTCTGACTGGTGTTGCTGAAAAAACTTCGAAAAATGTTATAAATGATTTTAATAAAGAATTCTGTTTTGAAAATCGCGACACCCTCATTTTATCCTTTTTTTATTCTATGAATTACCAGAGGCTGGCTCTGAATGTCGTGAATGTGCTTAAATTTGTTGTTAATGATATGTTAACTTGAACGGGACTTTTCGGGTAAATGAATGTCAGGAAAATTTACTCAGCCCTCTGGCGTTATTTATTTACTTTAGGGTCGTCTGGTGTAAAAATTTCTTATGCAATATTAACGCATTCACTGGGGGCGCGATTGACAAAATCGGTGAGAAGTAATTCAAGGCCAGCACCAGGGCTTCATGTACTTCTGCGTCTTGATGACGAGACTAATCGCCTTTTAATAAAGGCGAAAGACAGAAGTCTGAGAAGCAAGACAGCGGAAGCTTTCATGCGACTCAGGGATCACCTGGAGCGTTTTCCGGATTTTTATAACTCAGAAACAACAGAGGAGATGAAAAAACACAATTAGTTCTTTTACACAGGTTTAATGGACTGTTCTAAACAGGTTACGTCGGTTATTTAATTTCATTCAAAATATTGGGTATAGACATGAATACTGTATTAGCTGTGCAGGGTAGCGCTGTAGCTGTAGAAAAGAAAACCTCTAAATTTTCTCGCATTTTTACCAAAAAGAATGCGCTGAAAGCAATTAAAGCTGTTTTACCAGTAGCAATTCTGGCCGCTGCATTCCCGCAGGCTGCCCTGGCAACCTCAACCGGTAATGACCTGATGGCCTCCGGTGACGGTACTGTTAAGGCAACCTTCGGTAAAGGGTCGAGTGTCGTCAAGTGGGTTATCCTGGCCGAAGTTATCGTCGGCGGTATCATGTACATGATGACCAAAAACGTTAAGTTCCTGGCCGGGTTCGCCATCCTGTCGGTATTCGTTACCGTCGGTATGTCTGTCGCTGGCTACTGACAGGGCGTGAATGATGACCGGGGACGAACTCAAGAAGTACCGTTTCCCGGAAACATTGACGAACCAGTCCCGTTGGTTCGGTTTGTATCTTGATGAACTAATCCCGGCCGTGATTTGCCTCGGCTGGGGTTTCTGGACCAGTAAGTTCTTATTCGGTCTGGTAGCGGCAATTCTGGTTTACCTGGGCATCAAAAAACTGAAAAAAGGGCGGGGCAGTGCCTGGTTGCGCGATTTGATTTACTGGTATCTGCCTACGTCCCTTCTTAAAGGGATTTTCCATGATGTCCCGGACTCCTGTTTCCGGCAGTGGATTAAATAACAGAACGGAGTAACAAACATGGAACACGGTGCACGTCTCAGTACCACCCGTGTCATTGGTCTGGGTTTTATCTGTCTCGGTACCGTCACCTTACTGAGCCTGGCCACCAACGTTATTCAGGGCATCAATAACTACCGCCTGCAGACGGAGCAGAAAGTGGCGGTAACGCCGATGCTGTTTAACGCCCCTTTTGCGGTATCACAGAACCAGTCCGATGCCTCCTATCTGGAGCAGATGGCCCTGAGCTTCGTATCGCTGCGTCTTAACGTCACACCCGAAACGGTGGATGCACAGCACGCACAGCTGCTGAAGTACGTCTATCCGGCTTCCCAGAACAACCTCAAGATCCAGCTGGCTGAAGATGCCAGTCGGATTAAAGACAACAACGTGAACTCCAGTTTTTACTGGACTTTTGTACGGGCCTATCCGGCTGAAAACCGTGTCGAGATGCGGGGCGAACTGAAAACCTGGATTGGCGATTCGCAACCTGACTCGGACATTAAACATTATGTGCTTCAGTTTAAACGCCTTGACGGGATCAGCTGGCTGACACGTTTTGGAGAAGTGACAGATGAAAAACACTAGGCCCCTCTGTATTACTGTCAGTCTGAGCCTGTGTCTGATATCGCCGGCAATGTCAGCGACAGTCAGCAGCACGCTGGCTCCGACGGTCGTACCGCTCACCAACGGCGGTCAGGCTAACATCGCCGTCAGCAATACTGACCCTAACCTGTTCACGGTTCCCGGCGATCGCATTACCGCGATAAACAGCCTGGACGGTGGCCTCACGAATCAGGAGCAGACGGATAACGGCGGCGCCATTCTGGCCACAGTCAGTAAAAAGCCATTCACCTTCATCGTCGAAACCGAACGCGGGCTTAATTTCTCTGTTCGCGCGGTGCCGCGTGCAGGAGCTGGCCGCACCATCCAGCTGGTCTCAGAACTGGCAGGAACGCCGGGTCCGGCAAAAGCCTGGGAAGAGTCTGCACCCTATGAAAGTCTTCTGGTTTCCCTGAACCGGGCCGTGCGTCAGGGAGGGGTACCGGAAGGATATGAGCCCATTCCTGTCACCTCTGAGACGTTACCTGTCCCGGCAGGCCTGAGCGCTAAAGCAGACAAGGTCTGGACAGGGCATCACCTGAAAGTGGTTCGCTACGCGGTGGAAAATATGACTTTCTCCCCGCGTGTGGTCAGGGAAAGTGACTTCTGGCAGCAGGGTACCCGGGCCATCATGATAAGCGGGTCTGCCGGTCCCTTAGTGGGCGGCGGACGACTGCAGGTCTGGGTGACCACAGCAGAGGGGGAACGATAATGGCCAACATTAACAAGCTGGTCAGAAACAAACAGTATTTGTGGCTGGGTGTCATTATCGTGGCAGCAGCAGGCGCAATAGGCGGTGGCCTGTACCTGTCCGATCTGGATATGAATTCAGATGATACTGCGAAGACCGAAAGCGAACCCGCTCCGGATATGACGGGGGTTGTTGACAGCCGCTTTGATGCAAAGGTTCAGCAGCACGCCACAACGAAAATGCAGGCAACGGCAGCCGATCTCAACAAACGCTTTGACGCAATGGAGAGCGAACTGGCGCTTCTGAACAAGGGGCGTGGTGAAGATCAGCAGCGGATTGAAAAACTGACGACGGATAATCAGGCCATGCAGGACCAGTTAAGCAAACTGGGCGTGAAGCCAACCACCCGCAGCGGCGAACCGGTACCCGCACCGCCGGTTCCGGCGCCAGGACCGGAAGGTGAACCTCAGCCGGTTAACTTCCCGCCGCAGCCTGCCGGTTCGGTCCCTCCACCGACGTCTTTTTACCCAGGGAACGGCACCACGCCACCCCCGCAGGTGAGCTACCAGTCTGTTCCGGTACCAAACCAGATCCAGCGGCGCACATTCAGTTATGACAAAGGGAAGAAAGCGAAGTTATTGCCGTACATTCCGTCGGGGAGCTTTGCAAAAAGTACGCTCATCGAGGGGGCGGATGCCAACGCGTCTGTTACCGGAAATGAATCAACCGTACCGATGCAGCTGCGTATCACCGGGCGCGTGGAAATGCCAAACAGCAAAACCTACGACCTGACAGGGTGTTTTGTGGGACTTGAAGCCTATGGCGATGTTTCCAGCGAGCGCGCCATTGTCCGGACCCGCAATATCAGCTGTATCAAAGGTGATAAAACCATCGATCAGCCGATTAACGGCCACGTTTCCTTTATGGGGAAAAACGGGGTTAAAGGTGAGGTGGTGATGCGGAACGGCAAAATCCTCGGCTGGGCGTGGGGGGCAGGGTTTATTGACGGCATTGGCCAGGGCATGGAGCGCGCCTCGCAACCGTCTGTAGGCATTGGTGCAACGGCATCCGTCGGTGCCGGTGATGTGCTGAAGATGGGTATTGGCGGTGGGTCATCAAAAGCCGCGCAGACGCTGGGTGATTACTACATCAAACGTGCAGAGCAGTATCACCCGGTGATCCCGATTGGTGCGGGTAATGAAGTGACGGTCGTATTCCAGGACGGTTTTCAGCTGAAAACGATTGAAGAACTGGAAGCCGAGAAAAACAGTAAACAGCAGGCGCAAAATCAGCCGCAGCAACCGCAAGCGGGGGCAAGCCTGAATGGTTTTAATACTGACCAGATGCTGAAACAGCTCGGTAAATTAGATCCGCATCAGTTCTCTCCTGGTGCAGCAAATGAGGGTAACAACAATGAATAAGCGTCCTGTGAGTTTTGTACAAACGTCGCTGAACGTGTCCGGGTGGCTTATCCTGCACGCGGTGGTCTTTCCGATGGCCTTGATGGCCTTGTTATATGTCATGACGTTCTGGAAGGGCGGGATGACGCCGGGGGAGATGCTGGTGAGCCAGAATGAAACGGTACAGAGAGAGGGATATGTCATTAACGTCTGCATTCCGGCCCCGAAAACCGGTTCTGATGATAATCCCTTCCCGGTGCTGAACCAGAACTGCACCAGTATTAAAACCGATGCTGCCGGGTATGCAGCATATGTGGATAAATCGTACTTCGAGGAATTAGTGAACCTGTGGATAGTCATGGCGCTGGTATTTATGGGGATGTCGGTACTGTTCGGTCGCACGCCGTGGCACAGAACTCATCGCCTGAGTAATACCGGCCATACCGTCTTCTTCAGTAAACCAGGAACCGGAAAGTCATTTCACCCGACGTCGGGAAAAAACAGCGAGGGAGAAAATGGAGAAAAATAATCCGTTCCCGGAGACGTCTGGTCATACTGTTCCAGTCGGAGAGACAGGTGCCGGGAAAACCACATATATGTCGAATCTTATATTTGCAAAATCAGATGTTAGTCAGATTGGAAAAATATATGACGCGAGCAGTCCGGAGGAAAGAGAGAAATTAATCCAGTCAGTTGAGGCCAATACCGTATTCAGGATGAACCTGAAAAAGAACTGATAAAACGCGGAGAGTATTATGAAGGAATTAATTCTGTTAATTCCTCTGGGCAGCGCTTTGCTTTTAACCGGATGCGCAGGCACAGAGTCTGAATTTGAATGTAATGCCACAACATCGGATACCTGTATGACGATGGAGCAGGCAAATGAAAAAGCGAAAACGAAAGAGGAAAACAGTGAAGCAAAGCCGGTTGCGGCCGGGTTGCCACGACTGGCTGACGGTAATTTCAGAACGACGCCAGTTAATTCTTACCCGCTGCCATCACAGCCTAATTTGTCGCAGGTCAGAACGACGCCGGTTGTACCCGTAAAGAGGGACCCGTCATTACTCCTGAATAATACGGCGATGCCGAAGGCGCGGGGATATTCTCAGCCGTTAGTTACGCCGGTTATTCGTCCGGTGAGCGCCCCTGCATATACGTCACCCTCAACCGTACCGGGGCAATACCCCCGCCCCTTAAGGAGTGGGGAGCAGATCACTTCACTCTGGATTGCACCCTATGTGGATTCCGATGATGTCTATCACCAGCCTTCCACAGTGCTATTTGTCGTAACGCCATCGGCATGGGGTCAACCCCGTATTAATTAGTGCGCAGCGCCGTGGCAGGTGCTGATTCAGTATTACCGGTTTCAGAACGAGTGCCCTCTGCGTTGAAAGGGATGGGCGGTAGCGTGTTTATTATGTAAGTGGTTTCAGTTTATGGGGGGGATATGTATTTTTTAAAGTATTTGTATCTTCTGATGAGAGAAGATTCATCATATATCATTCTGAGTCTTGCTCTGTTTGGGGTGCTTCCAGCACTGTTGTTACCCAGTGTGTTGAAAATAAAAATAGTACGAAACGCAATCTATTGATCATTGTGGTATTGATTCTTTCAGTTGGTTCGCTTGACTTACTCAACCCTGAAAGTAAATACAAAGCGATATTAACTAATAAGGAGGACACTGAATATACATTACAACATTGCAAAATTTCGGCATTTAACGCGCAGCCAGAAAGACAATATACCAGAGCAAAAGATGCCTGGAGTTGTCCTGATGGCATCACCCGCTATCTGAGCGTTGAATACCGGGATAAGGGCATTCACAACCTTTCCGGTAAAAAGGAGTGAGGGAATGGAAAAATATCGTATTGAAAGGATGCCGGCTTTTCAGTGCATCCATCTGAACGCACAACGATGAATTCCACTAAGGATACTGAGTCTTCATTAAATCGTATGCATGAGCCAGGAGTGTACCCGTGAGTCCAAATCCCCTTGAGTCTGTAACAAAGGCGGTGAACAGCTTAGTCACCGCGCTGAAGCTGCCTGATGAATCTGCTGAAGCGAATAACATTCTGGCCAGCATGAACTTCCCTCAGTTCAGCCGCGTTCTGCCTTATAAAGATTATGACAGCGACACAGGGTTGTTTATCAATCAGAAATCGGTCGGCTTTCTTCTTGAGGCCCGGCCGCTCCCGGGCGCGAATGAACATATTGTCGGTTCGCTTGAGAACCTTCTGCGGACCAAGTTTCCCCGCAACGTGCCGGTGACGATTAACCTCGTCGCCAGCAAGCTGGTCGGCGGCGACATTGAATACGGTCTGCGCGAATTCAGCTGGAGCGGCCCGCAGGAGAAGAAATTTAACGCCATCACCCGGGCCTATTATCTTGCCGCTGCTGAAACGCATTTTGCCCTGCCGCCGTCAATGGATTTACCGTTAACGCTCCGGAACTACCGTGTGTTTATCTCCTGCAGTATTCCACGCAGGAAAAACTCAAACGCGCAAATCATCGAAGTGCAGAACCAGGTCAAAATCATTCGTGCCTCACTGCAGGGGGCGCAGATCCCGACGAAAACCCTGGACGAATCCGGCCTGGTGGAGCTGGTCAGTGAGCTGGTCAACCCTAATCCCGGGGAAATGTACAAAGTGCCGAAGAAGCTGGACCCTTACCAGGACCTGAACTACCAGTGCGTTGAAGACAGCTTCGATATGAAGGTGACGGCGAACTATCTCAGGATTGGCCTGTTGGATAAAAACGGTGTGGAGCAGCATACGCGGGTGACCAATTATCATCTGGCACGGGATCCGGAAATCGCCTTTCTGTGGACCAGCGCAGACAACTACGCCAATCTCCTGAACCCGGAGCTGTCCATTTCCTGCCCGTTTGTGCTGACCCTCACCATGATGGTTGAAGACCAGGTCAAGTCTCAGAACGAAGCCAACCTGAAATTCCTCGACCTTGAGAAAAAAAGTAAGACGTCCTACGCGAAATACTTCCCGTCAGTTGAGAAAGAGGTCAGGGAATGGGGGGATATTCGCAAACGTCTGTCATCCAATACCTCGTCTCTCGTTTCCTATTTTTTAAACGTCACGGTTTATTCCCCGGATGATGCGGAATCAGCTCTGGCCACGGAGCAGCAGGTGTTGAACAGTTTCCGTAAGGGAGGCTTCGAACTTATTGCTGCGCGCTATCAGCACCTGCGTAACTTCCTGGCTATTCTGCCCTTTAAGCCCGGGGATGGGGTGTTCAGCCAGCTGCGGGCAGCCGGGGCGGTGCGCCGTGCGGAAAGCTTTAATGTGGCGAACCTGATGCCGGTTGTGGCAGACAGCCCGCTTGCCCCCTCCGGGTTACTGGCCCCCACATACCGTAACCAGCTGGCCTTTATTGACCTGTTTTATACCGGCATGAATAACACCAACTTCAATATGGCGGTATGCGGAACCTCCGGTGCCGGTAAAACCGGGCTCATTCAGCCACTGATACGCAGCGTTATCGACGCCGGTGGGTACTCCTGGGTCTTTGATATGGGGGACGGGTACAAATCGCTGTGTGAAAACATGGGCGGCGTCTATCTCGATGGCGATACGCTCAAATTCAACCCGTTTGCTAACGTGCTGGATGAGAAGAACTTCGATGCTTCCGCCGAGCGTATCCGCGATCAGCTGTCCGTGATGGCCAGCCCGAACGGCAATCTGGATGAGGTCCATGAAGGGCTGCTGCTGCAGGCGGTCAAGGCCGCCTGGCTGTCCAAACATAATAAGGCCCGTATTGACGATGTGGTTGACTTCCTTCTGCAGTCAAAAGACAGCGCGGCGTATGCGGATTCACCCACGATCCGCAGCCGTCTGGACGAAATGATCATCCTGCTCGATCAGTACACCGTCAACGGGATTTACGGCAGTTACTTTAACTCTGATGAGCCGTCGCTCAATGACAGTGCCCGTATGGTGGTACTGGAGCTGGGGGGGCTGGAGTCCCGGCCGTCACTGCTGGTTGCGGTGATGTTCTCGCTGATTATCTACATTGAAAACCGGATGTACCAGACGCCGCGTAACCTCAAAAAACTCAACGTGATTGATGAAGGCTGGCGTCTGCTGGACTTCAAGAATGAGAAGGTCGGTACATTTATTGAGAAGGGCTACCGTACTGCCCGCCGCCATCTGGGATCGTATATCACCATTACCCAGAACATCGTCGATTTTGATTCCGATACGGCATCCAGCGCCGCGCGTGCCGCCTGGGGGAACTCCTCGTACAAAATCATTCTTAAACAGTCGGCGAAAGAATTTGCCAAGTACAACCAGCTTTACCCGGACCAGTTCACACCGCTTCAGCGCGACATGATAAACCGCTTTGGCTCGGCTAAGGACCAGTGGTTCTCCTCATTCATGCTGTCCGTGGAGGCTCATTCATCCTGGCATCGCCTGTTTGTCGATCCCCTCAGCCGCGCAATGTACTCCTCCAGCGGTGCTGACTTTGAATATATCACTCAGCGAAAACGCGCCGGCGTGAGTATCCATGATGCGGTTTATGAGCTGGCCTGCCGTAACTTCCCGCAGGAAATGGCGGAACTGGAGGCCCGGGTGGCCAGAGACAACGAAAGGAGTGACATCTGATGGACAAGAGCAAAAAAACTGCGCTGTTTTCCCGCCGGGTGCTGATCACCGGCGGTCTGGTCATCGCTATTCTGATGGCGAACGTCATCATCACCCGGGTCATGATGGCGCACAGCGTGCCCCGGGTGGTGGCGTTTGATATGAAGAAGACGCTCGATAGCTTTATGGACAGTGTCAGCCGCAAACAGCTGACAGAAAGCCAGTCGAAAGCGCTGTCAGAGCGCTTTAACGACGCGCTGGAAAAAAGCCTGGATGACTGGCAGCGCCGGAATCACGTTCTGATCCTGGTTGCTCCGGCCGTCGTCAACGGGGCGCCGGATATCACGCTCAGCATTCAGCGGGATATTGCGAAGCGGATGCAGGGAGACGCGAAATGAACATTCTCCCGGGGGCATGCCTTGCGGTATGCCTTCTCTCTCCGCTGGCCTACGCCGGGGACCTGGGAACCTGGGGCGACCTCTGGCCCATACAGGAACAGGATATGTTGTCCCTTATCACCAGTCGTCTCGATGCACTGGAGAAATCGGGCCGCTGGGGACAGGAGATGGAGGCCTTTAAGGCTCGCGTGATCACCAACAGCCAGCGTCCTGCTCCGGTAGAAGGGATAGTGAGAGCCGACCGGTATGAGCAACGCTGGTTTGACCCCAGTATCAGGCTGAGCGATGACCTGAAAGACCAGAACGGTGTCCTGTTCGCCCGCAAGGGGCAGGTCATCAACCCCCTGAAGACGGTCCCTTTCATGCAGACGCTGTACTTCATTGACGGGGATGACCCGGACCAGCTGGCCTGGATGAAGCGTCAGGTTCCGCAGACGTTAATCAGCAAGATAATCCTCGTGAAAGGAAGCGTGCCAGAGACCTCTGCCGCGCTGGACAGCCGGATTTACTTTGACCAGCAAGGTGTGCTGAGTCACCGGTTTGGGCTGACTAGGGTACCGGTGCGGATCACTCCGGCCCCCTCAGGTGAACGGCTGAATATCGAAACCTTCCCTCCCGTGCAATAAGGATGTTTCTGTGAAACGTATTGTGATGTTCATGGCGGTCTGTCTGCTGTGGGGACACAGCCTGAATGCCGCTGCCGATCCTTCCTGTGAGGGCCGGTTTGTTAATCCGATAAGCGATGTCTGCTGGAGCTGTATTTTCCCGCTATCCCTCGGCAGCGTGCAGGTGGGGCAAGGTGACCAGCCGGATACACCGAATCCCGGGAGTGCTATCCAGTATTGCCCGGCCCCGCCGCCTGTTTTTGTACGTATCGGCCTGGCGATGGGCTACTGGGAGCCAATGGCCCTGACGGACGTCAGCCGTTCACCGGGCTGCATGGTGAATCTGGGGGGCTTCAGCGTCAATCTCGGCAAGACCGGTATGGGAACGGCCAAAAAGGATGATAAGCAGGTCAATGGCGCGTTCTATCACGTCCACTGGTACAAATACCCGCTGACATACTGGCTAAATATCATCACCTCATCCGGCTGTCTGGAAGGCGGTGATATGGATATCGCCTATCTGTCGGAAATTGACCCGACCTGGGTGGACAGCAGTCTGACGACGATCCTGAACCCGGAGGCGGTGTTATTTGCTAACCCGTTAGCGCAGGGCGCCTGTGCGGCGGATGCGATTGCCAGCGCCTTCCACTTGCCGCTTGATCCACTGTTCTGGTGTGCCGGTTCGCAGGGGTCAATGTACCCCTTCAGCGGATGGGTAAGTAATGAGTCCAGCCCCCTGCAGTCCTCATTACTGCTGAGTGAGCGCATGGCCTACAAACTGCACCGTCAGGGGCAGATCATGGAAACGGTCGGAGCGGATACCGCAGTGTGTTACGAGTACCCGTCCCCCATTATTCCAAAGGAACGCTGGCGCTATCAGATGGTGAACATGTACCCGGACAGCGGGCGGTGTCATCCCCTCGGACGGAGCGTGATGCGCTGGGAAACGGGGCGAAACCCACCGAATACCCGCAAAAACTATGGCTATCTCATGTGGCGCAAACGTAACTGTGTATACCTCTGAAGGGAGTCTCCTGTGACACGACTGAATGCATTTATCCTCGCAACCTTACTGACCGGTACCGCCGCTGCAGGCACGCCGGGGAGTCCGGTAACCACTGACCAGGTATGGCTGAAGCAGCAGGAAAACTTCAGCGAACAGCTGCGTCAGCACCCTGACAGACAGCTGCAGCAGGAACTGGACGATCAGATTAGCCGTAACCCTCTGGCCGGTACTGACCGTCAGTACATCGATAATCTGGCCAGCCAGCAAAAAGCGGCTAACCAGGATAAGCCAGCAGAAGGCGCGTTGTACTTCGTGTCCTTCTCCATACCGGAGGAAGGGTTGAAGCGGATGCTGCATGAAACCGGCCAGTACGGGATTCCCGCTACGCTGCGGGGGCTGGTTAATAACGATATGAAAGCGACAACGGATGCGGTGATGAGACTGGTCCAGGACGGTGCAACACAGGGAGTGCAGATCGACCCGACGGTTTATACACAGTACAACATCCGCAGCGTGCCGGCTCTGGTGGTGCGCTGCCGGGCTGGCTTTGACGTGGTGCATGGCAATATTCGTCTGAAACAGGCGCTGGAGAAGGTGGCAGAGAAAGGGGACTGCGCGGAGATCGCCCGCCATCTGCTGGGAGGTGTGAAGTGAGGACACTGCCCGTCATTCTGTTTATCCACGGTGTTGTGCTCGGTGCCTTTATCTGGTTTACCGGACCCGCCCGCGCGGACAGCAGCACCGATTACAGGGCCGGTTCGGACTATGCGAAACAGGTCCAGGGCGGGGGAATCGATGCCCTGAAAAACTTTAACGGGACGCAAAACCTGCCGGGCTATACCAGCAATCCGGACCAGAAAAAATATTACGGTGGCGTGACGGCCAGCGGAGATAATGCGCTGAAAAATGATGCGTCCTCCCAGTGGGCCAGCAGTGAAGTGGGGCAGAGTATTACCGAATCGTTCAGTAACCGGCCACCCGACAGCATCTCCCAGGATACCCCGTTTATCCAGAGCGCGAAGGATATTGAATCAAAAGCGGACACCATTATCGGCAATACGGGACCGGCATGTCAGGCTCAAATCGTTAACCGGAGCCAGTTTACCAACGCGACCTGTGAACGCGACCTGCAGGTTGAGCAGTACTGCACGCGAACTGCAACAATATCGGGTCATTACGAAGATACGACCGAAATAAAACAGATGGTCATCGACTCATCATCCATCAAATTTGCGGCGGGGAATAATAGCTTTACGGGGGCGTTTAATTCAGCGCTGGGAGGGACGGTTATAACCACCAGTGCGACATATTCATGGAACAAGAGACTGGCGTTTAGTAACCCTAACTGGTTTATGCGTGTGACAACGCCATTTGGCCTTATTTCAATGGACAACAGTGAAGGGAGTGTATCACTGGGGACCGGCATGCAAATAAGTGCAGGTCAGATACTGAGTTTTTCAATAAGAACAAGACGCAATAATCCTGCTGCAGCTTCTACCTGGTATCAGCAGAATATGAGATACCGGTTTACGATTACAGTGACAGTGCAGGTACCATCCAGAAAATGGGTGCCGGATGTGAACTGGGTTGAATACTGCCCGTTCAGCAAGGCCGAAGGCAGGCAGACGACCACGGAATGCATCGAGCCTGGCGGAAACCGAACGGTTAATCAGGACGGTAACGCCTATCAGGTCTACCAGGCCTGCTGGAAGTTTCGCGACACCTATATCACACAGCCTTCCGACTACGGTTCCTGTCAGGCGCTGATGGATAACCACAGCTGCACGCTTGCCTCCCGCCAGTGTGCCTTTACCGCCAGTGACGGAACCTGTCTTCATGAATATGCCACTTACTCCTGTGAAACCCGGACAACCGGCAAACAGATGATCTGCGGCGGGGATGTTTTCTGCCTCGACGGAGAATGTGATAAAGCTGCCAGCGGGAAGAACAATGATTTTGGCCAGTCTGTAGCCGCGCTGGCGGCTCTTGCTGCAGCCGGCAAGGACGTGGCAGCCCTTAATGGCGTGGATGTGAGAGCGTTTACCGGGAAAGCGAAGTTCTGTAAGAAGTTCGCCGCCGGTTTCAGCAACTGCTGTAAAGACAGCGGCTGGGGTCAGGATGCGGGACTGGCGAGCTGCAGCAGCGATGAAAAAGCGCTGGCCAAAGCGAAGGCGGACAAACTGACGGTCAGCGTAGGGGAGTTCTGCTCCAAATCGGTGCTGGGTGTGTGTCTTGAGAAGAAACGTGGCTACTGCCAGTTTGACTCAAAACTGGCACAGATTGTTCAGCAGCAGGGGCGAAACGGACAGTTGCATATCAGTTTTGGTGACGCCAGCAGCCCGGATTGTCGCGGGATCACCGTTAATGAACTTCAGCAAATTAATTTTCGCGCCCTCGATTTTACCAACTTCATGGATGACCTGATGAAGAATCAAAAAATCCCGGGTAATGATGTGCTCACTAACCAGACGAAAGATCGTATTAAAGAAATTATGAGTCGTCAGACGTCGAAATAAATAAGAGGCAAGTATGAAACCACAATTTTCTTCAAACCGTGTTGCGGATTTTGTGATCAGATTATGTATCACGCTTATTGTTTCCGCCCCGGTAATAATCTGGACATGGGATACGGTTAAAGAAACGTCCGGCAGTGATGTTATTGCTGCTTCATTGTACATCCTTGTTTTTTGTGCACTCTGGATCCTCTCTTATTTTTTCTTTTCTTCTCTCAGTGAAGTGCTGAGTCCGGGTAATAAAAACAGCAGAAAAGAAAACGAGGAAAATAAATGAGAGAGGAAAATTCCAAATGGCTGGCTGTCGCGCTGGTCGCTGTTTTCATCCTGTTTATGACGGGTATGATGTGTTTCGGGTTAGTGAGGGATAAGCAGGAATCGCATTTTAACGCCACCAACGCGTTCTATGGCGTGCATTGCGAAAACGCCTCCGGTAAGGCCTGGATAATAAAAAACGATGTTCGTGAAGATTTGATATTCAGACAATATGCCGTGTTCTGCGACGGAACCGGCTTCTCAGGTAAGCAATCAGAAACAGGTGAGAAAATCCGGCTGGATAAAGACGCCGTCTACCAGTTTCTTTCAGGAAATAAACCTCAGAAATAAAGGTGTCTCATGAAAATGAAACGGCTGGTACTGCTGCCCGCTGTGCTGTGTTGCGCCGTCATGTCAGCTCAGGGAAAAGATGCCGGGTGGCAGTGGTATAACGATCCGGTACAAACACCGGATCCCGACCCGGATACTTCACCACCACCGCCCCGGGAAATGGATATTTTACAGAAGCAGGCGGCCCTGCAGCAGGAAACTAAAAAGGCATTAGCCGAAGCTATTATGTATCCCTCAGTACCGGCGTTTGTGAAGTATTTCCGCCTGCAGAATTACTGGACACAGCAGGCTGGCTTATTTTCGATGAGTGCGAAGAAAGCCTTCCTTGAGCATCCTGAACTCGATTACAACCTGCAGTTCAGTCATTACAACGGCACGGTAAAAAACCAGCTCGCGGCGGACTATGCCGAGCAGCGTAAGGCAATTTCTGAGATCGCCCGGCATTTCGGGGTGATGTTCTTTTACCGGGGCCGCGACCCGATTGACGGGCAACTGGTTCAGGTCCTGAGTAATTTCCGTGATACCTACCGGCTGAGCGTGATCCCCGTCTCGGTTGACGGCGTGGTGAACCCGTTACTGCCGGATTCCCGTGTTGACCAGGGCCAGGCGGAACAGCTCGGGGTGAAATACTTCCCGGCCATGATGCTGGTCGACCCGAAAAGCGGGCAGGTCAGACCCCTCAGCTACGGCTTTATCAGCCAGGACGACCTGGCGAAGCAGTTTCTTTATGTTTCCAGCGACTTTAAACCCAATTTCTGAGGAGCGCACGATGCGTAAATTCCGCATACCGGATCTGGATATCACGGGGACGTGGGTGGTGGCTGTCGGCGTGTTTTTCCATCTCATCGCGCGCCTGGTGCGCAGACAACCTGAGATGGCCGTTCAGCTGGGGGAGATATTTGGTATCGCCATGATGATATTTGGTGGCTATCGGATCATTAACGTTTTAATCGAGGAAGCCGAAAAAGAGGAGAAAGACCGTGAAAACCACCCTGAATAAGGCATGGCGCAGGCGCTTTACGTCATTTTCGCTTGCCGCGCTGCTGTGTTCAGCCGCCCACGCCAGTACCCTGGATGAGGTGAAATCGCTGTATAACCCGAAAGGTCTGACGGAAGAAACCGCCGGGCAGACGCCGGCAACCGTCCCCGCACCCGTCAGTCATGCTGCAGCACCGGTCTGGTTTCGTCTCAGCAACGGCAGACAGGTCAATCTGGCGGACTGGAAGGTGGTGCTGTTCATGCAGGGGCACTGTCCGTACTGCCATCAGTTTGACCCGATCCTGAAGGAACTGTCCGCGCAGCACGGCTTTTCTGTCTTTTCATACACCATTGACGGGCAGGGTGACCCGGCGTTCCCGGAGGCCCTTCCCGCACCGCCGGATGTCATGAAGACTTTTTTCCCGAACATCCCGGTGGCCACACCCACCACGTTTTTAGTGAATGTGAACACGCTCGATGCCTTCCCGATCCTGCAGGGGGCCACTGACGCACAGGGCTTCATGGCCCGGCTGGATACGTTGTTTCAGATGATGGAGAAACCGCAACATGAATAGTTACAGCAAACCCTGCCCGGAGGATTATGCCGCCGCGAAAGCATACCTGCACTCCCGGAAACACCGCGAACAGGAAAAGCTCGATTTCTGCTTTTACTGGTTTCTTGTCTGTGGCGTATCCGGTTTGCTTCTGTGGTGGGGAACCCACCACTGGTTTGATCTGGTGACGCAAACCATGGGGCCTGAAGATCTGACCGGCCGGGCAAAGGCTGTGGTGAACCAGTGGAATGTTCTGATGTATTTCGTGCCCTGCATCTTTTTCGCGCTCTCAGCCGGGTGCTGTGTGGTGTGGGTTTCCGGCGTTGTCCTGAGTGAATTGCTTTACCGGTGCGACCTCCTGCTTTTGCACCGTCAGTTAAAAAAACCGTGTGCCACTGCCGGGAAAGGAGAGTGAAATGTCAAAATCGCCAATGAAATATATGGTTCGCGCGTGGAACAAAGAGCTGAAAAATCCGGCATGGGAAATGGGTAACCGCAGGCATCGAAAAGCATGCGCCCGTGACTGGGCGGGTGCCAGCATTGAAGTGGACGGTGACATTCAGGATCAGGCCGAGGCTGATGATCGCCTTGAGGAAGAATTAAGGGACTGGAGGGACTAGCACATGACTTCCATTACCAGAAAGCAGCGTGCAGAGCTGCGCATGAAGTTTGGTGGCCGCTGTGCTTACTGTGGTAATCCGTTGCCGGAAAAAGGATGGCACGCCGATCACGTCGAGGCGGTTCTTCGTAAATCAGAGCAGTGCATGAAGGCGGCAGCAAAAGGCATGTTCAGGCTTAAATCGACAGGTGAAGTATTCAGGCCTGAAGCCGACTGTCTGGAGAACCTCTTTCCGGCATGTGCGCCGTGCAATCTTCTCAAAACATCCTACTCACTCGAAATGTTCAGGAAGCAGGTTTCACTGCAGGTTGAGAGAGCCCGTAAGAGCAGCATGAATTTCCGCACGGCAGAGCGTTTCGAGCTGCTTGAAGTCGTCGAAAGGCCAGTTGTGTTCTGGTTTGAACGGTATCAGAAAGGCGCGACATCATGAGCACTATGACCAGAGAATTCACCCAGGCGCAGTCAATTGCGGTGGTACCTGAATGCGCTGATAAAGGAGAGACCCATGCGCGTCCGTAAACCTTTATCCGTGTTGTGCAGCCTCTTTCTGGGGCTGTCGTTTGCTGCTGCCGCCGATGTTAACGGGGATATGAATAACTTCTTCGATAAGCTCGGGTTTGCCTCAAACACATCTCAGCCACAGGTCTGGCAGGGGCAGGCGGCCGGGTATGCTTCTGGCGGCTCGCTCTACGCGAGAACCCAGGTCAAAACCATTCAGCTGATCAGCATGACCCTGCCGGACATTAATGCCGGTTGCGGAGGGATTGACGCCTACCTCGGCTCGTTCAGCTTCATCAACAGCGACCAGCTGCAGCGCTTTGCCAAGCAAATCATGAGTAACGCCTCAGGATACTTTTTCGACCTTGCACTGCAGACGACGGTACCGGAAATCAAAACGGCCAAAGACTTCCTGCAAAAGATGGCCAGCGATATTAATAGCACCAACCTCAGCTCGTGTCAGGCTGCGCAGGGAATTGTTGGTGGCCTGTTCCCGCGGACACAGGTGGCTCAGCAAAAGGTCTGTCAGGATATTGCCGGTGAAAGCAACATTTTCTCTGACTGGGCGGCCTCCAGGCAAGGGTGCACCGTGGGGGGCCAGCTGGACAGCGTGCAGGATAAAGCCAGCGATAAGGATAAAGAGCGCGTGATGAAAAACATCAACATCATGTGGAACGGCCTTTCAAAGAACAGGTTGTTTGACGGCAATAAGGAGCTGAAAGAGTTCATTATGACCCTGACCGGGACGCTCATTTTTGGTGAAAATGGCGAGATTACGCCGCTGCCGGCACGTACCACCGACCAGGATTTGATCAAAGCGATGATGGAAGGGGGCAGCGCCAAAATCTATCACTGCAACGATGCGGATAAGTGCCTCAAGGTCGTGGCGGATGCGACCGTTACCATCACCGCTGACAAGGGCCTCAAGAACCAGATTGCGAAACTGTTAAACAGTATCCAGAACAAGGCGGTGGCCGACCAGGCACTGACGGATCAGGAAAAGGGATTTATCTCCAGCACCACAATCCCTGTCTTTAAATACCTGGTTGATCCGCAGATGCTCGGGGTTTCTAACTCACTGCTTTATCAGCTGACGGATTACATCGGCTACGACATTTTGCTGCAGTACATCCAGGAGCTTATCCAGCAGGCACGGGCGATGATGGCCACGGGTAACTATCCGCAGGCCACCATGGACATGATCCTGCAGAACCTTGACCAGGCCACCCGACAAATCGCTACGTTCCAGGCGCGCGTTCAGGTCCAGCAGGACGCATTACTGGTGGTTGACCGCCAGATGAGCTACATGCGCCAGCAGGTGTCCGCAAGGATGATGACCCGCTATCAGAATAACTACCATTTTGCAGGAGGTATGTGATGCTGGAAGTTTACGTTGTTGCCGGAGGTGACTGGTACCGGCACGTCCTTAACGCGGTTGCTGCGTTTATGCAGACGGATAACTGGAGAATCATCGAGAGGATGTGTGTCGCATTCTCCGTGCTGATTGTCGCGGGAAGCTGGATTAAAAAACACAGCGTCATGGACCTGTTGGGCTGGGTCTTCTCGCTGACCCTGGTATCCATGCTGATAGTGATAAAAACATCGGTCCAGATTATCGATTATTCCGAGCCGTCAGCGGTTTACGAGGTGGATAATGTGCCAATTGGCCTCGCTATCCCGGCTTCGCTGACCACGCGGATAGGGAATGCACTGGTGCAGAGCTTTGAAATGGTCATGACGCTGCCGGACAGCGCCGTGTACAGCAAAACAGGGATGCTCTTTGGCAGCAATCTCGTGGCGAAAAGTACCGACTTTATGTCGCAGAACCCGGAAATTGTGTCGGTCTTCTCGGACTACGTTCAGAACTGCGTGATTGGGGATATGCTGCTCAATCAGAAATATTCCTTTGAAGACCTGATGCATTCCACCGACCCGTACACGCTGATTTTCTCCAACCCGAGCCCGCTGAGGGGCGTGTTTGACAGGAATAACCAGTTTAAAACTTGTCTGGAGACGTCGGTGACACTGAAAGCCGCGCTGGCGCTGGATACGCAGACGGGAGGCAAAACCTGGAGTTATTATACCCGCCAGATATTCGGCGGGCGGCCAAACCCGGATGTGCTGATGTCTACATTGCTGGGTGACAGTTATCAGACGTTCTATAACAACAGCCAGTCAGCAAGCCAAATCATCCGCCAGAACATCACCCTGAACGCGCTGAGAAGCGGAATACAGAGCTATGCCTCCCGCAGTGATGACACCGCGAGCCTGATCAACATTGCTACGACATCCTCTCTGGAGAAGCAGCGTCTCGCGCAGGCATCCATGGGGCAGCAGGCACTGAGAACGCTGCCGATGATGCAGACCGTCATTCTCGGCATGATGATAGGGATGTTCCCGATCATCGTCATCTCCGCCATGTTTAACATGCTGACTATGCAGGTGCTGAAAGGGTATGTTGTGGCCCTGATGTGGCTGCAGTGCTGGCCGATCCTTTACGCCATTCTGAACAGTGCCATGGTGTTTTACGCCACCAAAAACGCCACACCGGTTGTGCTGTCCGAGATGTCCCAGGTCCAGCTGCGTAATTCTGATATCGGGACCACGGCGGGGTATATCTCGCTGATGATCCCGGGACTGGCCTGGATGATGATTAAAAGCGTGGGGGCGGGCTTCTCCAATATTTACAGCCATTTTGCATCGTCCGGCCTCAGTTCAACCTCGCAGGCGGCGTCCGGTGTTGTTGACGGAAACTACTCTTACGCCAACATGCAGACGGACAACGTCAGTGGTAACAGCTGGAACACGAACAGCACAACCGCATTTGGTCAGATGACCCGACAGCTGGCAAACGGCGGGACGGGAACCCAGACCCGGGATGGCTCGATGGTCTGGGATACGAGTGGCGCCATGTCGAAACTCCCGGTCGATATCAACGTCGGCCGCCAGATTGCCAGTGCGCAGCAGCAGATGGCCAGAGAGTCGGAAGTGCAGGCTGACAGCGCCATGCACGGGTATAACAACAGCGTGACCAGCGCCTGGAACACGCTGAAGCAGTTTGGAACCAATATGGGCACCAGCTCCTCGATGACGACGGGGGCTGACAGAACGGAATCATCCCAGGACACGATGGCCAGAAGCAAAATGATGAATGCTGTTGATTCTTACTCGAAAGCCAATCATATAAGTCGAGATGAAGCATTTAGTCAGTTAATGGATAAATCAGTAAAAGGTGCGGTCTCTGGCGAAATGTATGGAAGTGCACGAGTTGACGGCGGTTTGGAAATATTTGGTAATGGAGGACATGTAGAAGGCGGTGGTCGAGTATCGATTAGTGGTACGGCTAGTTCAGGTTCGCAAGACAATACGAGTGAATCAGGCCGTCATTCTAATACCAATAACCACGATATCAACAGCCAGGCGGTTAAAGACTTCAGGGAAGGCTCCGATTACTTAACCAGTCGTAAAACAACGACATCCGGGAATATTACAGATAATAATGCGTCTTCGCGTGTTGACCAGTTTGCCGCCTCTCTGTCCAGCGCGAAAAACAGCTATGACCAGTATACGAGCAGCAAAACCCGGAGTCATGAATACAGCGAGATGGCATCACGCACTGAAAGTATGAACGGGCAAATGAGTGAAAACCTGACGCAGCAGTTCGCGAACTTTGTCCACAGACAGGCACCGCAGAATGCCGAAGCTATTCTGACCGACACCAGTTCTCCGGAAATTGCAGCACAGCGTGAGGCGCTTGCGAGAGAGTTCGTGAAGATTCAGGTTGAACCTAAAGTAGACGGGGCATTCCAGGATGCCCGGGGTTCGATTGGGCAGGATATGGGCGGTGTTTCAACGGGGGGAGGCCGTAACGACGTTGTTTCTGACTTCGGACAACATGCAGGGAGCATTGATAACATGACTGCAGGTGCAGGTATTAAGCAGGACGTGAATAGCAGCGTCGGGAATCTGGCGTCAGAAAACAGACAGGCTAATCAACACGCACGTCAGAGTATAAACAGTCAGGAGCAAGATGTTCAAAAACAACATACAGAGCTGCAAAACAACCACATCTCAGAAGGAAATAAAATAGATAAGGAATACAATAACAAGACAGGAGAGCAGAAAGCTCTTCCAGGTGCAGACACAAGAGATGAACTCTTAAAGAAAGCGAAAGACTTCGAGAATAAACATAACAAATAGTGTGATGGAGGGGGTATGAATAAAATGGTAGCACTGCTGATCCTGCAGGTCTTATCTTGTGTCTTAGCTGACTGGGAACCCTCTGTAACAATTTTTGTAACAATCACATTATCATTTTGGTTTTCGATTTTTGGCTATGTTTTCTGGAAGATTAGAAGGAAGAACCTTCCTAAGATTGTTAACGACAAGCTATATCTATGTTTGATTGTTATCTGTATAAGCGCGTTTCTGAGTCCAATTGCATGCCTTTTTCTCAACGTATTGTATCCGTTGCTTGTGATGAATAAATCGTTTCGGTTTGTTTTATTTCATAAGTCCGTCATGGGAAAAAAATTCGATACGAATGTATATAGAGGTGCAATGACGCAAACATCCATTACTAATCAAGTAAGTATTATTGAGCATCAATTTAATTCACTTGAGCCGAACAATATGATTGATTCATCTCACTTTATAAATGATGGTGGCGATGCCTATAATGAATCTGGATGGCAAAAGGATAACATTTCGATAATATCTTCGGATATAAATCCAGCAAGCGGGCTTCCTATGGTAGGAAATGTTGATGTCACTGGCAATCCTTATGGTATTGATCGCCGTGATTAAATCCCACTATTATTGGTGGTGGTTTTTTATATAATTACGGTTTGTTTTTGATATATTGTTACTACGCACTCATATAATCAATATTGAGTGCGCCCACCTTTATTGATGAGTACAAGGATTCTGTATGAAGCTTAATAACGTCGTGGCTGTGGCAGTCATGAGTTCAGTGCTGGTTCTTTCTGGTTGTGGTGCGATGGGTACCGCAATTAAAAAACGCAATCTGGATGTCAAAACTCAAATGAGTGAAACCATCTGGTTGGAACCATCGAATAATCGCACGGTATACCTTCAGATTAAAAATACCTCCGATAAGGATATGAGTGGTCTGCAGGCTAAAATTACCAACGCCGTGACAGCCAAAGGCTACCAGGTCGTCACGAATCCCGATACGGCAGGTTACTGGATCCAGGCTAACGTCCTGAAGGCCGACAAAATGGACCTCAGGGAATCGCAGGGCTGGCTGAGTCAGGGATATGAGGGGGCTGCGACTGCCGCCGCCCTGGGCGCCGGGATTACGGCCTACAACTCGAATTCAGCCGGAGCAACGCTGGGCGTTGGCCTGGCCGCTGGTCTGGTTGGCATGGCCGCCGATGCGATGGTGGAAGACATCAATTATACAATGGTCACGGATGTCCAGATTTCGGAGAGAACCACAGCCAAAGTCCAGACTGATAATGTTGCTGTACTCCGCCAGGGCACTTCAGGCGCGAAGGTTCAGACCAGTTCAGAAACGGGAAACCAGCATAAATACCAGACCCGCGTAGTGTCGAATGCCAATAAAGTTAACCTTAAGTTCCCGGAAGCACAGCCGGTACTTGAAGATCAGCTCGCAAAATCAATCTCTAATATCCTGTAATAAAATCCGGCCCGGAACTGTCCGGGCTTTTCCCGGCGTAATACCGGCCTGCAGTTTGCCCGGATAAATCCGCACTTCAGTTATAAAAAACGGTGAGCAGGTACGCAAATTCTTTGTGTGCCTGTGAGGCGTTGCCGCGTTCAGCGGAAACAATGAAACGAGAATATGTCGATGGAACAAATTACGGTCACGATATCCGAAGTTGAACAGGGTGATACCACATTGCCCTGTCATTTTTACCCGGCTGAGACGTGCGACTATGTGAATTTCAATACGTCAGCCGGACTTGGTACCGGCGCGGTTTGTACCGCGTTGTATTCCCTGTTCGGGTCTGTGTGTAACATAGATTATTCACCCGGAGACGGCAGGGGATCATTTATCACACTCGACGTGCCCCCACTGCCAGGGCGCTATGAATATTCGATAAGCCGAACGTCTCCATATTGTTCAATTCTGTGAATTCATTTTATTCCCCTCAATGGTTTACTGACGGATTATTGCCATGAGTTTTAACGCCAAAGACATGACGCAGGGCGGTCAAATAGCCAGCATGCGCTTTCGCATGTTTGGCCAGATTGCCAATATTATATTTTATGTACTGTTTCTTTTATTCTGGGTGCTGTGCGGCCTGATATTAATGTACCGGCTCACCTGGCAAACCTTTGTGAACGGTTCGGTATACTGGTGGTGTACAACACTGGGGCCGATGCGGGATTTAATCCGCTCTCAGCCTGTATATTTCATCAATTATTATGGTCATCAGCTGCAGTATACCTCTGAGCAAATCCTGAAAGATAAATATACGGTCTGGTGTGGCGAACAGCTATGGACAGGTTTTGTCTTTGCCGCAGTGGTCTCCCTGGTCATTTGTATTATGGCCTTCTTTGTGGCCAGCTGGGTGCTGGGACACCAGGGCAAGCAGCAGAGTGAGGATGAAATTACCGGCGGGCGTAAGCTCTCAGATAAACCGAAAGAGGTGGCCCGGCTGATGAAGCGGGATGGTGTGGCCTCGGATATTAAGATCGGTGACCTGCCCATCCTGCGCGACTCTGAAATCCAGAACTTCTGTCTGCACGGTACCGTCGGGTCAGGTAAATCAGAGGTAATCCGCCGGCTCCTGAATTACGTCCGGGCTCGCGGGGATATGGCCATCATTTACGACCGTTCCTGTGAGTTTGTGAAAAGTTATTACGATCCCGCCATCGATAAAATCCTCAACCCGCTCGATTCACGCTGTGCGGCATGGGATTTGTGGAAGGAATGTATCACCCTGCCTGATTTTGACAACGTGTCCAACACGCTTATCCCGATGGGAAACAAAGAGGACCCGTTCTGGCAGGGGTCAGGCCGGACTATCTTCGCGGAGGGGGCCTACCTGATGCGGGACGACAAGGACCGCAGCTACGAGAAGCTGGTCGATACCATGCTGTCGATCAAAATCGACAAGCTTCGTGAGTACCTTAAAAGCACGCCGGCTGCGAACCTGGTCGAAGAAAAAATCGAGAAAACGGCGATCTCCATCCGTGCGGTATTAACCAACTATGTGAAAGCCATTCGCTATCTGCGGGGGATAGAAAAGAACGGCGAACCGTTCACTATCCGTGACTGGATGCGGGGCGTTCGCGAAGACCAGCCGAATGGCTGGTTGTATATTTCCTCGAATGCAGACACACACGCGTCACTGAAACCGGTGATTTCGATGTGGCTCAGTATTGCCATACGTGGCCTGCTGGCCATGGGGGAAAACCGCAGCCGCCGTGTCTGGATTTTTGCCGATGAACTTCCGACGCTGCACAAGCTGCCGGATCTGGTGGAGATCCTCCCGGAGGCCCGTAAATTCGGTGGCTGCTACGTATTCGGTATCCAGTCCTATGCCCAGCTGGAAGATATTTACGGCGTGAAACCCGCCGCCACGCTGTTTGACGTCATGAACACCCGGGCATTCTTCCGTTCACCAAGTAAGGGGATTGCGGAGTTTGCGGCCGGAGAAATCGGTGAGAAAGAACACAAGAAAGCGAGCGAAAACTATTCCTATGGCGCGGACCCGGTACGTGACGGGGTCTCCACCGGCAAGGAGCTGAAGCGGGAATCCCTTGTCAGTTACTCCGATATTCAGGCGCTGCCCGACCTGTCCTGCTACGTCACGCTCCCTGGCCCGTACCCGGCAGTGAAACTGGCCCTGAAATACAAACCCCGTCCCAAAATTGCCGAAGGCTTTATCCCGCGGCAGCTCACTCAGGTGGCTGATGACAGACTGGCGGCCGTCCTCGCGGCCCGTGAGGCCGAAGGACAGAGTGCCCGGATGCTGTTTGAGCCTGATGCGCCGGTAGCCGCTGCTGAGTCTGTCGTTCCTGCAGCAGAGGTCAGGCCGACAATAGTGGCCGGGGTACCCGCTGTGCCTGCTGTGCCCGCGCGGCCGCAGAAGGCGGCTACGACAGCCGCACCGGCATCCGGTGGTGCCGCTGCACCTGCAGGCGGGGTTGAAAAGGAACTGCAGGAACAGTCTCAGGCGGAAGACGTCCTGCCGCCTGGCGTGAATGAGTATGGTGAAATTGATGATATGGCGGCCTGGGAGGAGTGGCAGACCAGCTCTGATGTCCAGCGGGATATGCACCGTCGTGAAGAGGTGAACATCAATCATAGTCATCGTGGCCATGATGATATCGACCTGGGGAGTAACTTCTGATGATGTCGATTGGCTCAGTGAAATCCGCGGATAAGGCCGGTGGGTATTACACCAAAGAGGATAATTACTACGTCATCGGCAGCATGGATGAGCGCTGGCAGGGGAAGGGGGCTGAGGCCCTGGGGCTGGAAGGAAAGGCGGTGGATAAGGCATTGTTCACCGCCATGCTGAACGGGAAGCTCCCGGACGGCAGCGACCTGTCACGGCTTCAGGATGGGGTTAACAAGCACCGGCCGGGCTATGACCTGACCTTCTCTGCGCCAAAAAGTGTGTCAGTCATGGCGATGCTGGGCGGCGACAAGCGCCTTATCGATGCACACAACAGGGCGGTCTCGGAAGCCATTCGGCAGGTGGAAACCCTGGCGTCCACCCGCGTGATGACGGACGGAAAATCGGAAACCGTGCTGACCGGTAACCTGATTGTTGCGACATTCAACCATGATACCAACCGTAATCAGGAGCCCCAGATTCATACCCACGCGGTAGTCATTAACGCCACGCAGAAGGATGACAAATGGCAGACGCTGGGGACCGATACGATCGGCAAGACCGGTTTTATCGAGAACGTGTACGCCAACCAGATTGCTTTTGGAAAAATCTACCGCGAAATGTTCAAACCGATGGTTGAGGCTCTCGGTTACGAAACGGAAGTGGTGGGTAAACATGGTATGTGGGAGATGAAAGGGGTCCCGGTGGCCCCTTTTTCCACCCGCACGCAGGAAATCAGTGAGGCGGCTGGTCCTGATGCCTCACTGAAGTCGCGGGATGTGGCCACACTCGATATCCGTAAGGCGAAAGAGACGGTCGATCCGGCGCAGAAAATGACGGAGTGGCTCCAGACCCTCAAAGAAACCGGTTTCGACCTGAAGGGCTATCGTGAAGAGGCCGACAGTCGGGCGCGTGAAAACCGGGATGTTCGCCCGCCGTCAAAACCGACAGGCCCGGATATCGATGAGGTGGTCAACAGGGAACGGGAGAACCAGGACGTCAGTCCGCCGTCAATACCGGCAGGCCCGGGTAGCGATAAGGTGGTCAACCGGGACCGGGAGAACCGGGACGTCAGTCCGCCGTCAAAACCGACAAGCCCGGATATCGATGACGTGGTCACCCGGGCCATTGCCGCCCTGAGTGACCGGAAGGTGCAGTTTACCTACACGGAACTGCTGGCCAGAACCGTCAGTCAGCTCGAAGCCCGGCCCGGCGTTATCCAAACCGCAAGAGCCGGGATTGACACTGCCATTGAGCGGGAACAGCTGATCCCGCTCGACCGGGAAAAAGGGATTTTCACCTCCGGTATTCATGTTCTGGATGAACTCTCAGTCAGGGCCCTCAGTCAGGAAATCCTGCGGCAGAACCATGTGGGGGTGGAACCGGGGAAAGGTGTCGAACGCCAGTCCCCGTTCAGTGATGCGGTCACGGTCCTGGCTCAGGACAAACCGGCAATGGCGATTGTCTCGGGACAGGGCGGCGCAGCCGGACAGCGCGAGCGCGTGGCCGAACTGGCCATGATGGCGCGAGAGCAGGGCCGGGATGTGCATATTATTGCCGCCGATACCCGCTCGCGTGAGTTCCTGCTGAAGGAGGAAAGACTGGCCGGCGAAACCATTACCGGGAAAAACGCCCTGCTGGAGGGGACTGCTTTTGTGCCTGGCGGCACGCTGATTATCGACCAGGCAGAGAAACTCAGCCTGAAAGAAACCCTCACGATGCTCGACGGCGCCATGCGCAATAATGTTCAGGTGCTTATGTCTGACAGTGGAAAACGCACCGGGACCGGGAGCGCGCTGGCTGTCATGAAGGAGAGCGGGGTGACGGCGTACAAATGGCAGGGCGGGAAACAGACTGCTGTATCGGTTATCAGTGAGCCGGAGAGAAACCAGCGTTACGGCAGGATGGCCAGTGACTTCGTGGCCAGTGTCCGGGAGGGACATGAAAGCGTGGCCCAAATCCGGGGGCCGCGTGAACAGGGGATGCTGACAGGGATGATCCGTGAGAGCCTCCGGAATGAAGGTCTGCTAGGCAACCGCGAGGAAACCATCACCGCGCTGACACCCGTCTGGCTGGACAGCAAGACCCGGGGCATACGCGACAATTACCGGGAAGGCATGGTGATGGAGCGGTGGGACCCGGAAAAGCGGGTGCATGACCGCTTCGTTATCGATCGCGTAACGGCCGTCAGCAATTCCCTGACCCTGAAGGATGAGAAAGGGGACTCCCTGAATCTTAAACTGGCCGCCGTGGACAACACCTGGTCCCTGTTTCGCCCTCAGCAGCTGCCTGTGGCTGCAGGAGAGCGTCTGTCCATTCTGGGGAAAATTCCGGAAACTCGCCTGAAGGGAGGGGATACTGTTCAGGTCCTGAAAGCTGAGAATGGTGTCCTGACTGTAAAGCATCCCGGACAGAAGACCACCCAGAAGCTGGCTGCCGGCAATACGCCCTTTACAGGTGTCAAGGTCGGTCAAGGGTGGGTGGAAAATCCGGGCCGTTCAGTCAGCGAGACGGCCACCGTATTTGCCTCGCTGGCGCAGCGGGAGCTGGATAATGCCACCCTTAACGCGCTGGCCCAGAGCGGTACGCAGGTGCGCCTCTATTCCGCGCAGAGTGAGCAAAAAACCGTTGAGAAACTCGGGCGCCATCCTGCGTTCAGCGTGGTGACCGAGCAGATCAGGAGCCGCTCCGGGGAACAGGAGATTAATACGGCCATTGCGCACCAGAAACGTCAGCTGCATACCCCGGAGCAGCAGGCGATCCACCTTGCGCTTCCGGTGCTGGAAAGCGACAAACTCACCTTCACCCGCCCGCAACTGCTGGTTACCGCGCATGAGTTTTCTGACGGAAAGATACCGCTTGCCGACATTGAGAAGACTATCGGGGAACAGATACAGGCGGGCGATCTGCTGCATGTACCTGTCGCCCGGGGATACGGCAATGACGTGCTGATTTCACGCCAGACCTGGGATGCAGAAAAAAGCCTGCTGACGATGGTGCTGCAGGGGAAGGAAGCCGTGTCGCCCCTGATGGAGAAAGTGCCCACTGAACTGATGGACGGACTGACTGCCGGCCAGCGGGCCGCCACCCGGTTGATCTTGGAAACCCGCGATCGTTTCACCCTGGTGCAGGGCTATGCCGGGGTGGGGAAAACCACCCAGTTCCGGGCGGTGATGGCGGCCGTGAATATCCTGCCGGAGGCGACCCGCCCGAGAGTGGTAGGCCTCGGCCCCACGCACCGCGCGGTGGGGGAAATGCAGGCTGCCGGCGTGGATGCGCAGACGACAGCGTCTTTCCTCCATGACACGCAGTTACTGACGCGCGCTGGCCAGACGCCGGACTTCAGTAACACGCTGTTCCTTCTGGATGAAAGCTCGATGCTGGGGTTGTCAGATACCGCGAAGGCGATGAGCCTGATTGTCGCCGGCGGCGGCCGGGCCGTCTCCAGCGGCGACACCGATCAGCTGCAGTCCATTGCTCCCGGACAACCCTTCCGTCTGATGCAGCAGCGCAGTGCGGCGGATGTGGCCATCATGCAGGAAATCGTTCGTCAGGTTCCGGCGCTGCGCCCGGCGGTCTACAGCCTCATTGACCGGGATATTCACAGCGCGCTGGCCACCATTGAAAAAGTCGAACCCGGGCAGGTGCCCCGTAAGGACAACGCATGGGTGCCGGAAAGTTCGGTGATGGAATTCACACCAAAGCAGGAGAAAGCCATTCAGGAGGCCATTGAAAAAGGAGACGTCCTGCCGGGTATCTCGCCGGCCAGTCTCTACGAGGCCATTGTGAAGGATTACACCGGCCGCACGCCGGACGCTCAGGCTCAGACGCTTATCATCACCCACCTGAATGAAGACCGTCGTGTCCTGAACAGCATGATCCATGATGAGAAGATGCGGGCCGGTGAACTGGGTGAAGAGAGCGTGACCCTGCCGGTGCTGGTCACCAGTAATATCCGGGACGGAGAGCTGCGAAGGATGGGGACGTGGGAAGAGCATAAGGGGGCTGTTGCCCTGGTGGATCGGCAGTACCACCAGATTGTGGAGGTCAACAGGGACAACCAGCTGATCACCCTGCGATCGGAGGCTGGGGACGAACGGCTCATCTCGCCGCGCGAAGCGTCAGCGGAAGGCGTGACGTTATACCGGCAGGAACGTATCACCGTTTCGCCAGGAGACAGGATGCGTTTCAGTAAAAGTGATGCGGAGCGCGGCTATGTGGCGAACAGCGTCTGGCATGTGGACAGCATTGTGGGTGACAGTGTCACGCTAACCGACGGCAAAAATACCCGTGTTGTCACCCCGTCAGCCGATAAAGCGGAATCCCATATCGATCTGGCCTATGCCATCACCACGCACGGCGCGCAGGGGGCCAGTGAATCCTTTTCCATTGAGCTGGAAGGTATCACCGGCGCCCGGCAGCGGATGGTCAGTTTCGAATCGGCGTATGTGGCACTTTCCCGTATGAAACAGCACACGCAGGTTTATACCGACGACCGGAAAGGTTGGACGAACGCGGTGAGCCGTTCTCAGGAAAAAGCCAGCGCCCACGATGTGCTGGAGCCCCGCGATGACCGTGCGGTCAAAAACGCGGCGCTGCTGTTTGGCCGGGCCGTGGCGCTTACGGAAATCCCGGCCGGGCGGGCAGCGCTGCAGCAGTCCGGGATTGCACGCGGGCAGTCGCCCGGAAAATTCATCTCCCCTGGGAAAAAGTATCCGTTACCGTACGTGGCCCTGCCGGCGTTTGACCGCAACGGGAAAGCCGCCGGGATATGGCTCAGCCCCCTGACGGATAAGGACGGCCAGCTGCAGGCCATCGGGGGTGAAGGGCGCATTATGGGAAATGAAGAGGCGCGTTTTGTTGCCCTGCAGGAGAGCCGGAACGGGGAAAGTCTCCTTGCAGGCAGCATGGGGGACGGTGTCCGGATTGCCCGGGATAATCCTGACAGCGGCGTGGTTGTCCGCCTTGCCGGCGATGACCGTCCCTGTAACCCGGGTGCCATCACCGGTGGCAGGGTCTGGGGCGATGGTATTGCGGTGGAGCCGGTGAGTCCCGGTGCGGATATTACCTTACCTCCGGACCTGCTCGCCCGGAAAGCGGCGGAAGAACTGCAGCGCCGCGAAATGGAGAAACGGGCACAGGAAACGGCCCGCGAACTGACCGGTGAACAGCGTAAACAGGGGGAAGCGGGAGAGCAGATCCGGGACATTATTACGGATGTGGTTCGCGATCTGGCACAACAGAAAGGCCAGGGTGAACGGCTTCCGTTGCCTGATGAACCGGAAAACCGTCTCAGAAATGAGGCTGTCCAGAAAGTGGTTGCCGACAATCAGCAGCAGGAACGTCTGCAGCAAATTGAACGGGATATGGTCCGGGAAAAAACGCTCGGGGGCGACTGACGCGCCTGCGGCTTGTCTGCTCCGGCATGCGCTCCGATTAAAATCGGACCACCTGCCGGAGCGCTGAAAAGGACGATAATATGAGATCACAGGACACCTTTCTCACCATGACGGACAGCTGGCTGCAGCGCCTCCTGACCTGGACACCCGGACAGACGGATATCATTAAAACGGTCGCCCTGGTGCTGATGGTGACGGACCACACCGGCCTGCTACTGGCCGGGAATAATGAGGTGATGCGCCTGCTGGGGCGCGGTTGTTTTCCGCTGTTCGGGCTGGTCTGGGGGATGAATCTGGCCAGACACCGTGACATCCGACAGTCACAGCTGAACCCGCTCTGGTGCTGGGCCCTGCTGGCACAGGGATCGTTCATCCTGATCGGGTATCCTTGGTACATGGGGAATATTCTGTTCACGTTTGCCGTGACGGGGCAGGCGATGCGCTGGTTCAGCCTGCGGACCCGCAACGGCATTCTGCTGGCCATCGCTATTGTGGTGGCCTGGCTGCCCCTGTCCACGGACAGCTATGGCCTGGCCGGGATGTTTATGCTGATCAACAGCTACCGGTTATGCCGCGCCACTGAGCCGGTGGAAAGAACGGGCTATGCTGTACTGTGGGCAGTGATGGTGCTGCTGATGAACCCGTCTGATGCCTTGCAGTCAGTGGCCGGACTGGCGATTGCGGTTCTGGTGGTGGCCGTCTGTGCGGATACGGGAAAGCAGGTTAAACGCTTCTGGCCGGCGGATTTCTTTGTCCTGTTTTACGTCGTTCACCTCGCGGTGCTCGGCATACTGGCGGGCTGACGGGACAGAAATATGACGGACAGACGCGGGGAGGATGACCCGGCAGTGAACCTGTCGTATCTTACCCCTTCTGTATTAACTGCAGGAATACCTCAACCTATGACGGAAGATAAACGCCCCACGCTCAGCCTGAAGCGCAAACCGGCGGAAAATACAACCGGGCCGGGTACCGATGTACCCCGTGTTGTCCGCCGGAAGCAGGTGGTGAACGTGACCACACCGCCGGCGTGGAAAGTGAAGAAGGAAAAGCTGGCCAGAAAAACGGAACAGGAGACCCCGGCCAGAGCCGTTCAGGTAAGTCCGGAAAAAACCGTTTCCCCCCAGAAACGGGAGAAAGCCGACCGGGCGGTGCGTTATCTCCGGCTGCCGGCACTGCAGGAGGCGGTCGACACGCTGAAGACCTGGTGGCCAGCGCTCTTTGACGGCGAGACTCCCCGCCTGCTGGCCCTCGCCGTGCGAGAGGCCATGTTTGCCGATATGGCCGAACGCGGGATACCGTTGTCCCATAAGCAGGTTATTAAATGCCTGAAACGTATCACGCGCTCAGACATCTATCTGTCGTCGATGGTTGCCGGTGCCGATCGGTTTGACTTAACCGGCCATCCGGTGAGTAAAGTAACCCCTGATGAGGAGCAGTATGCGCAGCTGCGGATGGAAAAACAGCGCCGGCAGCAGGCCCGAATTCAGAACGATATCGCTTAATCCCGTCTTTTTTAATTTAATTTTATCTGTATATCCCTCTCATACCTGCCGGCGTCATTAAATACGCTGGCGGGGTGATAATATTCGTTTCGACCGCACTGTATTTAAAAAGGATATTTATGAAGCTTAAAACGGCTTTAATCGCGTCGGCTATTTCTGTGCTGACATTTAATATGGTTTATTCACAGGCCGGAGCAACCACGCCGGTATTTACCCCCGAACAGGAGGCCCGTATCGGTGAAATTGCAGCAGAGTATATGCGTGCGCATCCGGACCTGCTTATTCAGATGAGTGAGACGCTGCAGCAGGAGCAGCAGGAAAAACAGACCCGTGAACTGAAGTCGGCTGCCCTGGCCCAACAGGCCAGGATCGTGAAGGACAACACTATCCCCGTCTGGGGACCCGCTGACAGTCCGGTTATGGTGGTCGAGTTTTTTGACTACCAGTGCATCTGGTGCAGCAGGCTGGCTCCGGAGCTGGAGAAGGTCATGAAAGCTAACACGAACGTGCGCTACTACTTTATGGAATGGCCGGTATTTGGCAGTCGCTGGCCATCCTCGCTGCTGGCAGCGAAGACCGGTCTTCAGGTTTGGAAGGAAAAGGGGGCTGATGCGTATCTGAAATATCATAATGGTATTTACGGCACAGGAATGAATGAGGGCAGGCTGACGAAAGAGGTTATCGAAAAAGTCTCGGATAATGTTCAGTTCAGCCAGAAAACGATAGACAGTATTAATGTGACGCTGACAAAAATTAACGATATTGCCACCACGGCAGGATTAAGCGGTACGCCGGGTATTATTGTGATGCCGGTTAATGGCGCAACGGTAAATAACACCACGGTCTTTGCCGGTATGACCGAGGCAGAGAATATTCAGCAGGCCATCAAGACTGCGCAGGGGAATAAATGATGAAACATTCAATCCTGTCAGGGCTCATGGGCGTCTGTTTATTTGTTTCCGTTGGTGCTGCTGCCCAGCCAACCGTACAGGCGGGCTTTTCGCCGGAAGGATCGGCGCTGCAGCTGGTGCTGGACACCATTAATTCGGCGCAACAGCGCATCCGGCTGATGGGGTACAGCTTTACGTCGCCGGAAGTTTCGCGTGCGCTCGTACAGGCGAAGCAACGCGGGGTGGATGTCAGGGTGGTGCTGGACTGGAAAGCCAACAAGGAGAAGGGGAGTGCAGGGGCGGCCGCGATGGATCTGCTGGTCAATGCCGGCATCCCCGTTCGCACGGTGAGCCAGTTTAAAATCATGCATGACAAAGTCATCATCACGGATGACCGGAATGTGGAAACCGGTTCGTTTAACTACACCCGGGCAGGGGCACAGAGTAATTCCGAGAATGCCCTGGTTATCCGGGATTATCCGGTACTGGCCAGCACCTATCTGCAGCACTGGCAGTCCCGGTGGGAAATGGGTAAAGACTGGAAAACCTCGTACTGAATCCACTCCGGTGATAGCCTGTTCACTGCGCCAACGGTGGCAGGTTATATAACAAAAAATAACACAGACACTCGCTGCCTCTTAAGACGTGTAGTATCTTTGTCCAGGTATTTGTTAAATGCTTGAGGAGGCAGATATGTCACAGGTCGTAAAAGTAATTACTTCCTCACGAAAACCAAAACGGTCCTACAGAAAGGGAAATCCGCTCTCTGCAACGGAACGTCAGCAGAAAGCTGTGGCGCGTAAAAAAACGACGCACAAAGAGGTGAGAGTGTTTGTCCGGGACTCACTTAAAAGCCAGCTCCAACTCATGTGCGAAAGTGCCGGAGTCACCCAGGCGGAAATGATTGAAAAGCTCATAGAAATGGAGTCGGCGAAGCTTGGGATCGGTGTAACGACGTCACATTCTTGATCCTGGCAGCTATGAATGCTAGATTACTGATCGTTCAGAGATTGCTGGCTGGCCACGCCGCAAGGTGGCAGGGAACTGGTTCTGATGAGGTATTTACCCGGAACCAGAAAAGCAAAAACCCCGATAATCTTTCCATTCTTGGCGGAGTAGAAGATTACCGGGGCCTACTTAAACTGTATAGAGTTTGTTGCTCTATGCAGGGAGTATAGAATTATGCTCAGAAAAGTTCAACACCTTCTGTGCTCACTCCTTCCGCGCAACATAAGCGCAGGCGGGGATGACTGAACAGACGTCACAACGACACACCCATTACCGTCAGGTAAAAAACCCCAACCCTGAATTTACACCGCGGGAAGGGAAAAAGACGCTGTCGTTCTGCCGTAAGCTGATGGCGAAAGCCGAAGGCTTCACGTCCCGCTTTGATTTTTCCATCCATGTGGCGTTTATGCGTTCCCTGGGTAAGCGTCACCGGATGCCACCACTGTTACGCCGGCGCGCAATTGACGCTCTCCTGCAGGCAATGTGTTTCCATTACGATCCGCTGGCCAATCGCGTGCAGCGTTCGATTACGAATATGGCCATCGAGTGTTGCCTGGCCACCGAGTCCAGGAGCGGCAATCTGTCCATCACCCGCGCCACACGGGCGCTGAAGTTTTTGGCGGAGCTGGGGCTGATCACCTATCAGACTGAGTATGATCCGCAGATTGGCTGTAACATCCCGACCGATATCACGTTCACCCCGGCCCTGTTTTCCGCGCTCGACTTTTCTGAGGTGGCCGTGATGGGCGCGCGCCGCAGCCGCGTGGAGTGGGAAAACCTGCAGCGTAAAAAGCAGAAGCTGGAACCGCTGGAGATGGACGAACTGATCGCAAAAGCGTGGCGGTATGTGCGGGAGCGTTTTCGCAGCTATCAGGCTGAACGAAAATCTCATGGCCAGAAGCGGGCTACTGCCCGGCGGGATGCTTCACGGCAGCGTAAGGATATAGAGACGCGTGTTCGTCAGCAACTGACCCGCGAATACGCCACCGGCCGCTTCAGGGGCGATCATAACGCGCTGAAGCGTGAGGTTGAGCGCCGCGTGCAGGAGCGCATGCTGATGTCGCGCGGGAACAACTACACGCGACTGGCCACTGTCCCCATATAACGTTCCTTCCTTAAATAATCCGGCCAGCGCCGGAGGCTTTCACACGTCTGTTGCCCGCTGTTGCTGATTATCTGAACAGCGAGGCCCCCGCCTTACCCGCTATCCCACCTTCCTGATGCTAAAGTGGCCAGAAATTTTATCGCCGGTGTCGTTTTTTTTCGGTGGCTTTCCGTTATCCACAAATAACTGCAAGGGAATTTTCCCTAAGGTTAAAATCGTTATGCGTACAGGGCGCCAGCCGTCAGACGTTCAAAGTGCGTGGTTCCTTTTAAAAACCTGCTCTGTACCTCTTTTAAAGTTCCTGTTTATTAATCCTTTAAGAATACAACCTGTTCATCGCCTGACCTGTGGACAGGCTCCGGAGAATGACCGCCCTTGCAGCGACCTGACGGTCGCGCCGGTTCGGAAACAGCATAAGTACCTCCCGTCGCCATGCGACGGGCCCCGGAATAAGTAGTTACAACATACAAATATTCCCTTATGGCGATAAACCAGCGCCGTTCTGACATCCCGTGCCCCTCCCCACCACTGAAAAGCGCCGCCGCCCCCGGCCGAAGGCCGGGGAACACCATCGCTTTTAATGATGGGTGTTGTAACTACTCTTTTTCATCGCTTTGGGTGGTGCTGCGGTGAGTTCCTGAGTACACGCTCGTAAGCGCCTGAACGGCGCTAACGCGGAGATACGCCCCGACTGCGGCTAACGCCTTGCCGGGGCCACTCCGACCGCGTAAAGATGCATCTGTGACGTTTTAAGCGGGTATGGCTTAGCAGGGTAAGGGATGGATAGGCAGAACCTTTCAGAACGGAAACCGGCTACGCCGGGCTACGGCGCCATTTGCCTATGATATTCCATTCAAATTCAGCTGGCGCCTCTATGCCGCTGAAGCGGCATGAAGAAGCTTTCGATGTTTTGATACGAGAATTTAACGGCTGCTCTGGAAATAATATGTCCGATAAACGATTTTCTTTTCCTGATGATAAAAAAGGGGTTAACTATGACATGAACCAGACGTCAACAACCTGAAAGTAATCAGTGATGAGGACCGGCTCGGGGTTACCGCCACGCCTGAGATGGTTGTGGTTGAGACGTCTGTCCATACTTTCCCTGGCAGTGTTTTTCCGGAAAAATTCTCGAAGAACTAAAGTAAAGAGACGGACAGGGATTGATGAAATTAATCGGTGATGATGGCAGATTTACCATTAAATGCGAGGCTGGCAAGTTTGGCCACCTCTAAAAGGATAAAAATGAAAGTCCGTCTGAAAGTGCGATCGAGCAAACTGCTGTTATGTTTACTGACCATGACGATCCAGATAGCGGGTCCTGCAGCTGCAGCGGTAAGGCTCATCACGGTATCACAGGCCCAGGATGAGGCGAAAATGACGCCCCCAGGAAGCGAACACCTCACCTCAGGTTCCGGAGAGAAGCAAACACATGCCAGGCGCCGTACATCGCTGCAGCAGGAGGACAGACTCCTCAGAGCTGAAGAACAGGGCATAATCGACCAGGGTGCCAGAACCGCTATCCATATCCGGGAACAGGAGGTTCAGCGAGACATCAGAGAACTGCGCTAACAGCCCGGGCTGTATGAGATATTTAGTGGGATGTGGGATACTTACAGGGGCAGGCTGAACTTGTCAAAACGGTAACCGGCTATGACGGGCGACGCCCCCCTCACCATCAGAGTATTATTTAACTGCGGCATTAAATATATCTCTCGATGTCATTAGACTTGGAGTTAAATTTCAGAATCTCTATATTTCCTTGTGAGTGAAACAGCCTTTTATTACGTCAGGAAGGGGATATCGTCGGGGTGTCCATTAATCGGGTAGCAAGTATGTCAATAAGCAAATCGTGTGGAAAGATAGTTTCATTTGTATGTGTGAGTTCTTCTAATGTCCACCAGTGGTGATCATGGATAACTTGTTTTTCGTTCCCGCTCCATCCGGAACAATCGATATCTGATTTTTCAGTATTAATAATAAAAAAACGCTCTTCCGCCAGAACAGTTTCTCCGCTTGGTAGCATCATTGTGAAGCTTTGGGAGGCTACTTGTGGTCCCACAGTTCTTCTTGTCAATCCAGTTTCTTCTCTTAACTCACGTAAGGCTGCCTGTTCAAAAGATTCATTGATTTCAAGTCCTCCCCCGGGAGTAGCCCAGTAAGATTTTCCACTCAATGCATCTGCTTTATGGATGAAACGAAAAAGAAGTACGCGATTTTCCGGTGAAAGAACTATCAAACGAGACGATGGACGAGTACGCACAACATAACCTCCTGCAATAATAGATAGATTGTACCTCTCAGATATAGAGGTAACCATGATTAACAGCCTGAGTTTTTTAATGAATCGAAATTATCGGTTTCATCTGGCGTAAGCCAACAACAATTGATCGCGGGTCGGAGAGGCTTCAATTACAGGCAGTTACGGTTAATCATTTTTTGCTGTACCAGGGTATGAATTGTCTCAGGGTCCCCCCCCAGAATACGCCATCAACAAGTCCCGTCACACCGCCAAACAACATACAAAAACTTGCGGATGACCGTAATCCTGGCTGCAGATAAATGGCAGAGGTAAGAATAAACTTCATGCAAAAAGTAATCACAATCAGCCCCAGGGTCAGCGGCGTCCCGGCCCTGACAATCAGGCCCGGATTATCTGAATTTCTCAGCGGTGGCTGTGAGCGCCACAACCGGTATCCAAGAGCGGTACCTGCGAGCAGTCCAACTGCCATCATTGCAAGGCTTGTGCCAGCAAGTGCTGTCTCAGTGATAACACCATATGCCCCCCAGACAAGAAAAATCACCGGAAGAAAAAACAACCGTCCAGTTGTCATCTCCCGGTCATAAAGAGCAGCAAAGCCGCGTCGCAGTAAAAAAGCCAACAGGATCCATACCCAGACGGGGGTATCTCTTAAAAAATGTGCAATATCCATAAGTTGTCCCAGTTACGAAAGTTAATCTTTTTCAGTACAGGTGAATCGGCACCCCATTAATTTTCGGTGGTTTTGTTATCCGATTTTTTATTTCCTGACCGAAGAATTTTCTGCAACCTGCGTTGTTGCCATAAGGCGATTTTCCCTCGCATGATAAAGACGCGTATTCCCCTGAATATGACAAGTCCTCCCCATATGACAGCTACCACAACGGACCAGTAACTTTCCGGGGTAAACAGATAGTTAATTATCATTAATACTGTGCATACCAGAACAGCAGTAACCAGAATCCGATAAAACCGGATTTCCTGCGCCACCTGAATTTTGGCTTCGCTGATGCGTTCATCAAGAGCCTGGCTGGCAACGTAAGTCTCTTCCGAGAGTGCAGAGACATTTACACCAAAGGCTGAAGCAATCGCACTGAGTGTTTCCAGACTCGGTTTCTGGCCTTTTTCAGTTCGCTGCACGGTCCTTACAGAAAGAGAGGCCACTTCAGCCAGCTGTTCCTGCGACCATGCCTTTGTCAGACGATATGTTTTCACTTTTTCAGCTACAGTCATCATTGTTCCCGTTCTCTGCAATGCCTGTGATAATACTTGCACATCAACCCGGCACCGTATACGACACCACCATGACAGCAAGGCGACACGCCAGTGACATAAGGTCGGAACCCGGCATTTAACAGGCCTGGTTAAGGAGCAGAAGATACATTTATACCAGACGCTGGCAATGGTATGCAGGATACCAAACACATGGGAAACCGATAATCGCCACACTGTCAGACTCGGCGCTTTCTCGTTAGATAGACCCAGCCCGCACAGCCGAACTACGCGACAGAATGCTGGCAGTCGGTTTGCCAATATGAGGAAGTTGATTTGCAGTTATTGTGAGCCCGGTGGAATGGATTGCGAGCCGGAGGGATTTCGATTACGAGCCGTTACAAATATACTTTCAAATACAGATAAACGAGGCGATAAAATGGACACGTTGCTTTTACCCGGCCAAAATCCCCGAGCGTGGGCGGAAACCATGATCAACCTGGAGGCCAGAAAACTGGTTAATACGGCCAACACGGTAGCGGCTATGCATCTTCAGGATGGTTTTATCCGGATTCAGTTTGTGGATGAGATCAGGGCATTCATCCTGGCCCAGTTTGAGGCCGCGCGCCGGGCAAAAACGGATGATGACTGTATGGCCTGCCTGCAGGCATTGCGCGCAGAGAACACCAGTCTGCTCGAACAGTCCCGTTCACTCAAAACCGGCTATGCAAAACTCTATGCCGAGGTGAAGGTTGTCCGGCACGAGAACAAAATTGTAGGTTACATCATCTCAGCTGTTGATGTGGTGGTAGCCGGAGCTGCTATCTTTGGTGGGATCGTCATGATGTCCTCCATGACGCCGTTGGGGGTGGTGGCCGGTGCCGTGATTGTTGTTAACGGGCTTAACACTATTTCACGTGAGGCCGCACACAACCTGCTCGGTGATAAGCAGACGGAGGGAATTTTCGCTGACGGCTCGATGGAGATCGCAGAATTTCTGGGCTTCAGCCGGCAGCAGGGGCTGGGGACCTATAAGGCTGTCACACTCTTCAGCGAAGTCTACGGCGCGTTTGGCCTGAGGCTGAAACCCGAAGCACAACGGCTGTGGTACTGGACCAGGCCCGATTTCTTCAGGAAAGTATCCGGCACACCACGTCCCGCGATGGCGCTTAAAATTGCGGGATGGGGTGTTAAAGCCAAAGTGGCGCTTGATTTACTGACTATCGAGCCTTCCGGGAAATAGTCTTCTGCAGGCGGAATGCTTTCCAGCCAAGCGCAGGCGGAAAGGTCACCCAGGCAATGATCAGGACTACAAGGGAACTCATGCCCCCGGAAAGAATGTGTGTCCGGCTGCCGGCAATGAGGGTGACCAGCATAACCAGAACCAGCGCGACCGTGATCCATACGGACACCCGGAAGCGCCGTGAGAGCGCATCGATGAGATGCTGCATGGTGCCTCCGCCTGTTGCAAGCCGGCCCTGTAAATTGTCCACTTCGCTCTTGCTGAAACCTGCCTCAAGCAGGTCTTTCTCACTGATAGCCATCACGTCCTCCCTAATCAGGCGAAAGTATACTGTATCAGGGGTTTGACGCTCAACGGAACGGCTTTACGCGTTAAGTGATTTTTATTCTATAAATCAATATATTATGACTATTGAGGAATTCTCCTGAAACGGTGTTTTTTTTAATCGGTAAATGGCAATTAACGAACGCCACTGTCCATTAATTGATTTTTCAGACGACTTTTATCGCCCTAACGTGAGTTTTCGTTCCACTGAGCGTCAGACCCCTACTCCATTTAACTTCAGCTGGCGCCTCCATGCCGCTGACGCGGCATTATCTATACTTTGAGTCTGCCCAGAGGAGGTGTGTATGTGTGGACGTTTTTCCCAGTCGATGACCCGCGAAGATTACCTGTCACTGATTGCTGATGAATCTGATCGGGATATTACTTATGACCCGGTACCAATCGGCCGCTACAACGTTGCCCCGGGTACAAGGGTATTACTGCTGAGCGAACGTGACGAACAGCTGCACCTCGATCCTGTTCATTGGGGATATGCGCCTGGTTGGTGGGATAAGACACCGCTGATAAATGCCAGGATGGAAACAGCCGCATCGAGCAGAATGTTCAAATCGCTGTGGTTGCATGGCCGGGCTATCTGTTTTGCTGATGGATGGTTCGAGTGGAAGAAGGAAGGCGATAAGAAACAACCCTACTTTATACACCGTAAAGATGGCCAGCCAATATTCATGGCCGCGATTGGAAGCACCCCATTTGAGCGTGGTGATGAGGCCGAAGGATTTCTGATTGTCACGTCCGCAGCTGATAAAGGCCTCGTTGATATACATGAACGGCGGTCGCTTGTCTTGGTTCCGGAAGCTGCCCGGGAATGGATGAAACAGGACGTGTCTGGCAAGGAGGCTGAAGAAATTGCTGCTGAAGGAGCTTTGTCAGCTGATCATTTCATATGGCATTCCGTATCGCGCGCTGTTGGTAATGTGAAGAACCAGGGACCAGAACTCATCGAGCCTGTTAGTTGATGAGATGGATATGTCAGTGGCCGAGCCGTATTTTAGCTGCTACACCTGCAACTTCGCTTAATGCGTTTTATGTTAAATATTAATAAGTTGCATTATTAATTTATCATGTGTTGATGTGTTTGTCGTGTCGTGTCGTGACAGCAAAATCAGGGATGTCACCCACTAACGCGGTAAGGACTAAGGCCATGAACAGCAAAGCACATGAAGTACAGATCCGCTGGCTTGAGAGCCGGCAGCCTGATGAGCGTAACGGTAATGAAGCGGAAAAATTTTCGGATGAGTGCTGGGAGAAGGGTTTGCGGCTGGATAAAAGCCCGTCTGTGCACTATCAACTTCTGATGGAAACCATCCGCTGGACGCTGATCCCGCATCAAAAGTGAAGTCCTCCGTCGATCTCCATTGTTATCGCTACCGGGTAAGCTGTCAGGCATGACCCGGTTTAAAAAGATACGCTGATAGTTCTGCTGCGGTTATATCAAATTCGAGTCTCTGTATTAGATCTGCCAGTTTTTTCTCTGCAGTATCACGATCAATCTGATTCTGTACTATTTGCAGAGCAACCTGTTTTAGCTCCGGAGGGAGTTGTTCCAGAGCTATATAAATATCACCGGAAATTTCATCATCTGGATTTTCGAAGAGCCAGCCGTAACTCATAAGGTCACCCATTCTATTTAACAAATTTCCAGACACCTGGAGGTACCCGGTCATATAGCTTTCCCATCGTCAGTTCTGCCAGTCGGTGATCAACAGCTGCATTAAAGGGTTCCAGTTCGTCGTCGGTCAGATCGTATTTGTTTTTTTCTATCACTTTTTCAAGCGTGTCTCTGGAAGTACAGCGTCTTAGGCGTAACAGCCATTCCTGTCTGGTCATGTAATTTATGCAATAGCACCGGGAAGAAGTCGCTTATCTTAAGTGGTACGCTTCAGATCTGTCTATGAGACAACCCCGTGTTCCAACAGAACAGGACGGAAAGCGGTTAATTCAGCCCGTTATGCTGAATATAATCGCTGATGCTCAGGCCTGACTTGCGAATATCATCCGAAACCTTGCGGTACTGATCTTTCCACTCTTCTGGCATGTCCCGGAGAGCCGCTATCTTACAGGCCACACTGTAGGGGGTACGCCCCAACTTTTCGGCCAGCCAGAACAGATGAACGCCCACCGCTTCGTCCGGTACGGATTCGAGGGCATCAAGCAGCATAGTCCCCTCTTCTTCCCGCCAGGGTTCGCCGGCATGCGGAAAACGTGGGTCGGGCACACGTTCCTGTTTCTCTTCCTTTGGTTTCGACGCTGCCGGAACGTTGGACTTCTTAATACTGACGCGCGCTTTCATGGCACCGATGGCGGCGACGGCCCGGACCAAATCTTCGCGCTCCTGACGCGTCAGCAGGCTGTCCTCACAAATCAGGACATTCAGATTATCGATCAGCGTATTCAGCTTGGGTTCTGTTAATTTCATTCTTCTGTTCTCATTCCTTGTTTGTGGTGGCCGTCAGTTCCGGCTCTCATTCACCTGGATGGTGACCGGCAGGCCAGCATCAAAACAGGTCTGATACCAGCTGGCCACCTGCAGGGGATCGCCCTCTTTTATCCGTCGTATGCCGCCGGCATCCGTCAGTTGCAGGCAGGTGGTACCGTCCAGACGGATCACGTAGGCCGCTTCCCTGATGGTGTAATAGCCGTCATCCAGCTGCAGCTCCACCGCATCACCGGCAGCCGTCTGGCGTAACGGCAGACGCCGGACGTCTGTCAGCCGTTGTCGTGCCGTTTCAGCCTCGCGTTCTGCCTGGAAGAGCGGTTCTGCAATGCCGCGACCGGCCTCCGTCAGCTCGACGGCCAGCTGCAGGTTCGGGGCGCGCAGGGTGCGCAGCCAGCCCGCCGCTTCCATGCGCCGGCAGGAGGCGCGGAGATTCGGCCCGTACACCGGGGCGTCCCCGCCCTGCTCCAGCACCCGCTCAATATCCCGCGTGGCCACCGGCCCATGACGTTTCGCACCGAGGGCGGCCAGCACAATCAGCACCCGGCGCTGCAGCGGTGAAGGGCGACGTGTGTTTTGCTTCGTCACGCGCCACCGTCCTTACGCTGATGAACGAGGCCGCTGAGACGCTGCCAGTCGGCTTCCACACGCCCGCATTCCCGTGCACCTGGCAGACCACACAGCGCCAGGCCATACCAGAAGCCCAGAATGGCAGAAGCCTTACCCAGTTCCAGGGGATAACCCGTCCCGTCCTGGTTCAGATGGCATTTTTTAATCGCATCTTCTGCTTCCCGGGTCAGCTGCTCATAGCTGAGTGTAAAATTCATGTCTTTCTCATCCATCCTGCACGCTCCGTCTGAACATGTCCGGTTTAGACAAAAATCATACTTCGTATGATTTACATTGCATTGAGTAAGCATCATATCAGATATGATTTTGTTATTAATGATAAATATCACATTCAGTATGATTTTATGCGAATTGCTTGATTATCATATTTCTTGAGGGATTCCCGCCGCGCAGCATCCGAAAAGATGCTTAGTAGGATCTGTGCTGGTTACTGGTTAAGGGAGATCAAGAAGGCAGGTGATAAAGTAAATTTTCGCCTGAATGGCATGTTCTGGCGCAGGCCACACTGTCCGCCTTGAGCGAATAACAGACCAACTCATATGTGGCTTTCGAGAGCTCCGCTCGTGTCGGCCTGTCATCGATACTTGCGCTGCAAACGCGCCGCGCATATATGGTTTGGGCTTACCTTTTATCAAACGCTTAGACTACTTTTCACCTGCCAAATTTTTTGGATAAAAGCCATCATTGCCAAAGCAACATCGAAAAATGCTTAATTAAAAGTGCTCACGCCTGCATCCCCTTACCCCGTGCCAGGTTAATCCTGTCAACACATTCCCTAAACGCTTTGATTTGCTCTGGAGAGAGCTCAGATTCATCAATGTTGGCCAGAAGAGCATTGAGGGAGCGCTCAATATCATTTTTTGCTAACCGTAAACAGATAACCTTAACCCAACGCGGCGAGAACTTGCTGAGGCCGATTGCTCTTGTGATTCGTAATTTCATGCCATGCCTCTCAACCACCAGTGTGGAGGTTTTCATACTCGCTTATAACACGCATTGGATAGGTCTTCTGTAATTATTTCACCTAGGCATTGCGCCTGGGAGCAACCAGATTTCAGCGTACATCAATGTAGGGTACCTCCCCTCCGGGTTTCGGGATATCCACCCTGCGGACTGGCTGCAGCTTATACTGCCCTGCCAGCAGGTTATTCCGTATTTCCGGCCACTGGCGTTTCAGATGCGAAGATAGCCCCCATAAGGCTGTCCCCGGACGACGGGTTTTGCCGTTCCGGGTGTGTCTGCGCGGTTTCAACACCCAACGTGGCAGGGTTCGGGGCTTCACCTCTTCTGCTCTCATCGGGGTCGCATTGCGTTTTCTGCTGCATGACCGTTCAGAACCTCCGGTGGTATTCACCACTCATTACTGTTCGGGCCTTCGGGTTTCCCCTACTATGTCCTCTGCTGACTTCTGTATAACGATCAGCACACCTCGCGATGTGCACAGTCCTGAATGCACGACGTTATACAGACCTCCCAGGGTAAGTCCGACCGCCTTCACCACACACCTGCCTGATTTACTCATACGACCCTTGATGGCTATGGCCTTCGCGATCATATGCTCGCTCTGCCGATCACGTGAGCCTTGTATCAGGTTTCTGTCCGCTAGGTCATGGCTTTGCTCCACGCGTCCTTCAGACCCCACCTCACGATGACGCTCTTGCGTTTCACTGGTCCTTCGCCACCATCAGGTTGGCCCCCCTGGCTGTCGAGCATGTCCGGCACACATAAAAAAGCCCGCTGTTAAGAGCGGGCCAATGAGTGACTATTAGTAAGTAAGGTAGGTAGTCGTGAGTTTTACTAACTGACCAGAGTGATGCAGTATCGTGCTTATTCACAATGGTTCAGGGGAACCATCAGGCAGCTATCTTAGACCCACTGCTCACGCATAGCAGCAGTTTGCAAATTCTTAAAAAAACCTACTTTTGAAGTATATTCATCATGCGGACCTTTAAGAATAACTCCACATTATTATTACATTGTAATTTTTTTCTGATCTTTAAATGCATCGCTTTAAGCTTCTTGTAGCTAACATTAAAAAGACGCATCTTTAATGAAGTTGATGAATTTATTGCAAAGAGATGAAGAAGCTGTTTTTCCTCATGTGAAATTGTATAACAACCTTTCTTTTTTGAATGGAAGTTCTTATCAATACTATAATTCAACAAATCAACCAAATGAAAAATCCTACCATTAACAACACCATTAAGTAAACGCGCACCTCGCTCCGTACAGAAAAAAATACCATTTCGCGGTTTATGTCTGCTAATGAAAAAATAAATCCCAATTGCGCTGGAAGATGTGATGATATAAACATCATCAGGCAATGATTGCAATTTCCTCGAAATTTCAGCATTAAGAGAAGAAAAACCAACTAAATAATAATTATCGTCACAAATGATGCACATAAAACACCTTAATAAACATAATTACAATTTAAAACGACGTTTCTTTACCAACCTGTAACTATATGTTTTTATTGATATGCTGCCATAATTAAACCTGTTGCCTGAACGTGACCTGGGTAAATGTCCTGTCCTGTACGTGTGTAGTAGGCTTGTATAGGTAAGGAATATTCACTCTCATTATCTAATTCAATTAAAATAGGAGTAGCACCATCCCAAATAACTTTGCGGTTGTTTACATGTACAATGAAACCAGCACCACTGAAATCACCTGATGCATCCAAAGCAGGTAATATAGAGGAATTCATCAATGTCGAGCCAGAAGAAACTGGCATAAAATACAACCTGATGTTATTTTGTGAAGAATGTTCACATGTTATGCGGATACTAGTTTGCCCATTGATGCCAGCAAGTGGCATTCCTACAGGAATGCCAAGTAATTGGTTCTGACTGACAACTGGAAGAGTTATATTCAAATCTTGACCATGAGGGATATAACATCCCCCATTAACAATCTTACCCTTAACGGCTATGTTTTCTGACACTAAACGTATAACATGTCCATTTTCATCAATATGTTTTACGGTCCGTCTAAGTAATGGAGTGGAAAGTAACTCCCCTGCGATTACAGTATTTCCTGTCCTTTTCAGATTCACCTCCATTGATGAGTGCTGCTGCGCAGAACGATTTTGTTTCATATTCGGAATTTTGATCTGTATGCCAATCCCGTTAACTCCTGAATGAAATAAATATTCACTCTCAGGAGTCACAATCTTATTTCCAGACAGAGGAGTCCATTCAATATCAATTTTTTTACACTCCTCCTCACAAATGTCAACAAAACTTTCTATATGAGAAAATATAACTTCCCCACTTAATATTCCAGAGCTTGTAATTTTTTGCTCTGGAATATCTATAATCCTGTGAGATATTTCGTTAGCGTAAGTATCTTTCATCAGTACTAACATCGTACTAAGTATTACATTGAGTAATATAGTTTTATTCATTGATTTCGATCCTGATTACAGGTTAGAATTTTTCTGGTGGGTTCGTTGTTTTCCCCGGTTAAATGATATGGTGCTTCACACACATCTTTTAACCCCCTTCCCCACCGAACAAGTAAAACATCCTTATTGGGAAGCCCACTAATCCAAACCTGGCCCTCGTCAGAAACTATTGCTGCGGAATTCTCTGTATTCTCATCGCTTTTTAGAGTTACTACACTCCCAAATGGAACTGGATTTCCATCAGGGCGTAATAATGTGATCAAAGATTTAGCACCTTTCTTAACTTTGAACTTCGCTGATACTAATGAACCGCGTGATGGTGTAACTTTCACATCGGAGGTAATAACTTCAGTAAATTTATTTGCGCTATTTACATCAAGAGAGATATTATTCTCCTGATATGGGATCAGGTTAGGAATTAAAGCATATCCCAACATGTCAGTTTTAACTCCAGTACCATTATTGGTGATTAAACCTGATGCACCACGAGTATCAATCAGAGCATTCGCGCCATCCATGCTCAGACTCTGACCTAAAGTCACCCCCCCCCGGTGCACAACACCAGAGCCCGAAAATCCCAAGAATAAATGATGGCTATCTTTTCTGTTAGTAAAGTTACTCTGCACATCACCATAACGCCCAGTATATCTGACGTTTAAATTCTCTTCATTATCCCTACTATTTTTGCTGTAACTTTCTGTAATTCCATAAGAAACAGATTGTTCTTTTAGCGTGCCACTAATTCCGGTTTGAAATAAAGATTGACCATTGAAATCAATAATATTTGAATTTAGCGCCAATGAATTCTTGTTCAAGAAAGATGTTAATGGCATGAATAACGAAAGATATGCTGAACGCTCGTTTTTTTCATATTGAGGTGATTTACCGTATCTAAATGAAATGTTCACGTGCCCTCTACCTACAGGCATGCTCCAAGATAACCCTGTCATTACTCTCTTCTTATCGGTATTATAAAATTTCTCTATATCGCCCGATAACACTAAAGTTCCTATATCTAGAATCGGCTGAGAAACATTCGCATTAAACCGATAAAAAGGGGCTATATCTTGTTGCCAATAATGTTCGTGTTGTAATCGGTTGAAAGAGTAATAGTCCGGAGTCGAGTTCCAGTAACCACTTATATTAATATTAGTTTGAGTTGCCTCAAGGCCACGAGTCCAAACCGCTCCGACAGATTGCCCTTTATTCTGGCGCTCAATAACCCCATCAGAAAAGGTTGCCTCTGCATGAGTGATATCTACAGAAAATGCTCCGAGTTTTTCATGATACTTACCGATACCAGTCATCGCCGATCTGTAATCATTGGCAAGAATACCACCTCCGTAAAATGTTAAGTCCTCACTGCTTCCATAAGCTCCCGACACCTGAATGAATGTGGGCGATTCATTTCTTAAAACTTCCTCATTATTGCGGTAACGACCAGCTGAGATATTATAACTAATACGCCCACGAGGTTGTAGTGCAGGAATACTGGCTGACGCCTGATTAAGGTGTCTGACAGTCCCATCCTCACCGCGGATTTCAATGTTCAAATCACCGGCATAAAGAGGTGTTATGTCTGTTAACTCAAAGGGACCTGGCGGTACTTCACCTTGCCAGATAACCGTATTGTTTTGGCGTACGATGATTTGAGATGGCGAAGTAGCAACCCCCTTGACTACAGGGGAAAAACTCAATAACGCTGGATTAAGCATCCCTGTATCAGAGTAAATTTGTACCCCTTCGAAAGGAAAACTTTCGAATATGTTGTATTCAGACGCCAGCTGGCCAACAGCAAATTGACCACCCTGACCAACACTAAAGTCATGATAGGCCCAGGTTCTTAGAGGTTGCCAACTACGTCTTTGTTTATAAGAAGTAGATTGCGACATGAAGCCATCATGACGAAGACGCCAACCTAAAACAGCTAAAGAAGAATTCAGGGAAAGCGTGTCGCTTCTACTATTTTTTCCATATGCTCGGGAATACATACCAGAGTATCTATAATTAACCATTAAAGCCTGCAAACCATCATCCCATTGATGTGGTGGAGTCTTAAGCCAGTCGTAACTTGCTAACCATATCTGTGGAATTTCAAGGTGAAGTTCTTCGCTTGAAGGGAAAAACTTTTCCGTTGCGCCGGGCAATCTCTCACTTAATTCCTTATATGGAGCAGAATTTTCATATTCACCCTCAGGGAGGGATACCCCTAGTTTTAAAAGCAGCTCATTAGGTAAGACCGCTCTAACTTCACCCGTAGGAGTGGCCGCAAATGTTACTTTTTCCTCTCCTATTCTGGAACCATTAATTATAATATTTACAGTATATTCTCCGGGGAGGAATGAATTCCTTGTTTTGAAATAACTAAGGTCAATAGGTGTTTCTTTTTTATCAACCAGAGACAAAAAAATAGTATTGAAATCAACATTGTCATTAGCTGCCTTACCTGGTAGGGTAAATATAATCCCAAATGCACAAGCCAAATAACGCACTGGTCAGCCCTCCGATTAGAACACTACAGAGACAGATCTGGTCATGCCTCCGAAATCATTAATCAAATTAAAATCAACTGTCTTGACGGGGGCTTTTGATGGTATGTTTATCTCCGAAAATGGAGCGATCATCTGAAAAGACTCATCTGTCACATTTATATTATTCAAAGCCAGTCGTCCCATTGAAGCATAATATGGTGTTGGATTTTTTAGCTTAACCCCATTGTTTGTTTTACTAATTTGTATTTTTTTATTGAGACTTTCAATTTCCTTCTTATCTTCGATTGAAGCAGGTCTGTATAATAATTTTATCTGGTGCATTATTGTTAACTCAATATGCCCCGCAGCTGTTTTTTTATTCTCAACGGGAGGGATCGCCATCACATTAATATGAAATATTGACTCACGATCACTGGGTAGTGACGATACATCATCGAGTTTATTTATTCGAAATTGCCTTTTTTCATCTTCATTAATTCTAATCAGAGGGGGGGTAATAAAAAAAGGAACTGATTTATCATTATAATTTTCGAACTGAGATACCCATGACTTCAATAACCATACATCTTCCTTTGAGCTATTATTTACACGAAAAGCAACACTTTCATTCTCCGATGTGAAGACAACTCTGGTAACATCAAGGCTAATCCCTCCTTTTTTATATGTTGCATTCGCACCAAAAGCGGCGCACAAACCAACGAACATAATAAAAATGCATTTAGTGATCTTATAACTCATAAACTTAGCCTAAAACATTAATACAACGAAAAAGCAGCATCTTTTTGATGCTGCGTATGTATGTATCAATAAGTACACTTATGACTGAGAAATCAGATAAAGGTATCCACCAAAGAACGGTCCAGTATCAACGCTTGCTGCATCCTTAATAAGGCTGATATCGATAGGCACAACAGCATCTCCCGAATTGTTGCTTGCGACAAGTCCATGGTCGGTACCATCGGTAAACATCGAAATGTTAGAGGAATTCTTCATATGCAACTTAAGTCCGTTATGTTTCCGACCAGCAGCGTTAAAGAGAGCTGATTGCCCAGTTCCTCTAAAATGCTGGTCCCCTAAAGCATGGATTTTGTATCTAAAGGTGGCATTTGGAGCACATTTAGATAGCTCAATATTCCCCCCTTGGGATTTGAGTGTGCTTCCCACAGCTGCGTCTGAAATTGTGTTGTGGGAAATGGTTCCAAAATTGAGATCCGATGGAATCGTTACAGTGCATGTTGCTGCTGCAATAACACCTTCAATCTTTTGAAAACCACCACCAATAAACTTCTGCGTGGGGTGGCGATCCGTGTGCTGCAAAATGGTGCTAAGAAGTGGCGCAGTTTCTGTATGCGACGATAATGAAGATAAGCTATTACCTACAGCTTGTAAGTTAGGTAAGTTAGATTGTTGGGCGAAAGCCCCCCCCGTAAGTGCAACAGAACAGAATAGAGCACTAATAATTTTTTTCTTCATGTTTCTTCATCCTTAGTGTCAGTTGATTAAGCGTCTTTTCAGTGAAGCAGACATCTAATATTTATCATCAAGTTTCTCTACAATTCAAATCTCGCCCACATAAAAAAATACTAAAAAAACACCCAAAAATACCAAAACACAAGCAAAAAACAAACAGCAGCCACACTTTCAATAAGATTGTGGGTATTATTTCTTTTATAAAAAGAAATAATACAAGCACTATTTCATTGTTTTTTGTTTTGGACTTGATGTTCAAAAAAACATCGGGTATAAAACACTCCCTGAATTTAACTTGGGCATTAACCACACATAGAAAGGGGGCTCTCTTGTTCTCAAATTTTTTGTCCGATAGCATTTCCATCCAACATAAGACTTCAGAGCCTCATATAACCTTTAAAAACGTAAAGTTTCATCATTGTTCTTTAGTTTATGTAAATAGTGGCGCTGTAATTTTCAAAAATGGGAATGGAGATGAGTTCTGTTTTGAAGGTGGGCAGGTTTTATTTGTTGAAAAGAATATAACTCTCAATATTACGATAAAAAACAAAAAAAGCTTGAAGTGTTATATGGTGTATAATATCAAGAATGATGAGCTATGTACCCTTTATGCCATGCTAAAAACCTATAGCAAATTTAGAGAAATTTCTTTTCTTACCACAAGGGATATATTTCACTTTCAGGCGGATAGTATCGATCAATCTCTATTCAGAAAACTAAATGATGATACATGCAAACATGAAAAGTGTGCAATCATGTTGTATATGTTATCTAAATTCGGGGAAATACCAAGATTATATACATCCATAGCCAGATCAATAAAAAATTCATTCTCGGAAACTGTTAGGGATTTATTTGAGAGCGATATTTCAAGAAACTGGACCATGGATATGGTTGCCGAGGATTTAAATATTTCAAAATCGAATGTTCGCAGAAAACTTTTCTCTGAAGGTCTAAAATTCAATGAGTTGCTACTGGATGTTAGAATGCGCAAAGCACTTAGGTTAATACTAACAACAGATCTACACATTAATACTATTGCCTATAACCTGGGATTTTCAAATGTTTCATACTTTATTTCCTTGTTTAAGAAGCATTATGGCTCCACCCCTAAAAAACTATCAGTACAAATTAAAAACACTTCCTCGTTTAATGATTGAGTTTAAAATGAAGGATTAAACAAGGTCATAACACAAATAGTAGTATGACTTAATTCTTGTTTTCAGAACCATATTTGTGTATTGCACCCACTAATTATTGAGGAAATATTGTTTTATTATTCAGGGTGATTCATTTTCTAGCATGATTTATTGGGTAGGCTATCGGTTCAAATAGGATATTTTTCATACTCAGTGACCTTTGATATTATCAATTTTGTTATGGATCGCTAGCATAATGGGGGCGTGCTCCCTCCTGCTGGCCGAGCAGGAGCTGAAGTGGCTTCTAATGACTGTAGTGGTCAACTAAAACTGGCCACCGCTTTAGGGTTTTTCCAGTATCGGTTTTCCGATTCGTTTGACGATAACCCACCGTTATATTCATGCGGCCTGAACGAGCTGTAATACCCGACGATATAGTCTGTGATCGCATGAGCTGCTTCGCTAAAGTTTATATAACCCGTTACCGGCACCCACTCGTTTTTCAGACTTCTGAAGAAGCGTTCCATCGGGCTGTTATCCCAGCAGTTTCCGCGTCGGCTCATACTCTGTTTGATCCGGTAACGCCACAGTAACTGCCGGAACGACCTGCTTGTATAATGGCTGCCCTGGTCGCTGTGGAACATCACCCCGGCTGGCTTACCGCGAGTTTCCCACGCCATCTCCAGCGCTTTGACGGTCAGTTTGCTGTCCGGTGAGAACGACATTGCCCATCCCACCGGTTTCCTTGCGAACAGGTCGAGAACAACTGCGAGGTAAGCCCAACGCTTTCCTGTCCAGATATACGTCACATCGCCGCACCACACCTGATTAGGCTCTGTCACTGCGAACTGTCGCTCAAGGTGATTCGGGATAGCTATATGTTCATTACCACCACGTTTATAACGGTGGGTAGGCTGCTGACAACTCACCAGCCCCAGCTCTCTCATGAGCCTGCCGGCAAGACAGCGCCCCATTCTGAAGCCTCTCAGGGTTGCCATAGTCGCGATACTTCTTGCGCCAGGTGTAAATGGTGGTTTCGGAATTGGCGTGCTTTCGTCTTGTGCTTTTACTCAGCGTACTCTTAGTTTGCCTCAGCCAACTGCCTAACGGCTTACAGCCCGGGTCAGTTCGGTAATATTCTGTTCCGAAAGTCAGCCGGATCGGCTTTTTCCACGCCTGCTAGCCGCAGCTCTTCAGTCAGAGCCACGCTCTATTTCGGCAAATGCCTCCGTAAGCACCAACTTTTTCTCCAGGAAGGCTTGCTGCTTCGTATTGAGTTCTGTGAGAAGCACGTAGGAATAAACTTAAAAAGCCTAGTACACCGATTTCCACTTATTGAAAATCATCGGAAAAGTGTTCAATATATAGATAAAGTACTGTCTATTTTCCATAATAATGATTTGAGGCAGAAACTTCAGTGAGGAGAAAATTATGCTTAAGTTAGTTGTCGCAAGTTTAACCCTGTTATCAGCAACTTCCGTGTTGGCTCATAATGATATTTCGGTCAGCAAACTCGCTACAGATAGTGACACAAGCAAAGCGTTTCATAAGATGTCGAAGGATCATAACCTGCCAGACTGGGTTATGAAGGGGGGCACCGAAACTCCGGCTAGGAAGGTGACGCTGGACAGCAAAGCCTATCAAGTTGTATCTGCATGTAAACCTCATAATTGTGCTGCAGAACAGATTGCGGTTCTGTATTCACCAGAAGGAAAAAGCCTGTCCGGCGTTTTCTCCAGACAGGCTACAGAGGGAAATCAACAGAATCTCGTATGGCTAAATTCCGGGAGTGACATATCTATAGATGGTAAGACAGTGCTTTTTGCGGCCCTCAGCGGTAGTCTTGAAAATCACCCGGATGCTTTTAATTTTAAATAACTGAAAGAGCAATTTTGTGCTGTTGTTGTATGGTTGTCTTTAAGTTTCATTAAGATTTTTGCTACCTTCATGGGAACTTGCTGGCAGATATTACGTCGTTACTCTGGCGATGACTGAACTGTGATTCTGCTTGTTGAGTACCACGTCGGGCGCTACCGCCCGACGTTTTTTTCATTTCTTTTTTACCGGCATGTTTGCTATTAACGACATTCCGGTCTCCATAATAAAAATACCTGGTAGCAATGTAAGTGAAAAGGATAAACACTTTTTCAGGAATTTTTATGAAACTCAAATCATCATTGTATTCCGCTATTGCGGTCGCTTCGTGTACCGTGTCACCGGTATCCGCTGATTCATTTGTTATAATGCTCTCATAGATAACTCCCCTCCACAGTTCACTACGTCTCATGGCCATTGACACGAGAAGCCTTTCGAACGACAGCACCGGATAGAGCAGTCAGTACAGAAGGAACTAATAAATAAAATACTCGAAGAAACTCTCTTTCATTTTAAAAGCAGAAAGTCTTCATCTCGTTTTCAACACATAAACCAGCACACGGGCGCAACCTCTCTATTTCTGAGGGCATTAACATCCTGACCGTACATTCCTGTACAGTCAGGCATGAGGGCTAAGCAACTTTACCAGGGCCCGGGCTTACCTGATCTGGGTAATTTCTTTAACGTCTGCCCGGTTAATTTGTTGTTTTACACCGTTGGCATCCACAAAACCCACTAATCCTGCACTGGTTTCTTTAGGTTTACCCTCGCTGATAATGGTTCTCCCGTCCTGCGTGACAATACTGTAGGTATGCTTGGCACACCCGGCCATCAATAATGTTGCGGCAGTAACTACGGACAGGGCTAATGCTTTTTTCATGCGTGCTCCTTTATGTTCCAATGAAAAGATAATAACGGAGAAATGGAAATTACTGCTTACATGCATACCTCCATTTCTTGTCTATGATTTCCTTGTTATACCTGTAATATCGCAAAAACATACCGTATCCCCGACATCCAAACTTCTGCACAATTCGACTTCGGTAACAGGTTGCCGTTTTTTCACCAATTAAAAACTTATTTTGTATTTCCTCAATGCTTTCGTTATCAAGCAGACACTGAAGAATATCTAACTCCCGCTCAGTAAGACGCGGATAATGATGGTAGATCAAACTTGACCGGCGCCTCAAATAGGCAGAATACAGGGCCAGAATTGAATCATGCAGGCTACCTCTTAAATTGACGTAGATATGATATTCACAATTTGCAGGATAAAACCGTCCATGTCCGGATATATCCAGCCAGATCCAGTCCGCACCTTTTTTTAGGGTCTCCTGTAGTTTATTGAAGCCACGCCAGTTACCCTCCCTGAAAATTCTGCCGTCAATAAGCACCCGAATTTTCCCTTTACCTTTAATGGGGGCTGGAGTCTGAGTAATACCATCATAAGTCACATGAACCAGAGGTAATCCGGTTATCTCTTTTAAACCATGGAAAAGGTAGAAATCATCCGTCAGTAAAATACTGATATTTCTATTGTTAATAAAATAGATGTATTTTTCCATTTACACATAATGCGCCATCTCAATCCATAAAGTTAATAGCCAGTACATAGCAATTACACTGTTGATCCCGATGCGTACTTTTCACAATGATGTTATACATACCCGATGCCGGGGCAATGAATACACTGTCCTTATCCAGATGGGTACGTGCCTTACTTCCTCTTTGGTTCGGTCCGGCCATACTTAATTCAAAGCGTTTGCCCGATACCTCCACTCTGAGGGACTGAGACTTCTGAAGAAACACATGATATTCATCAAATTCACCACTCTTAATTTTCCCGTGAAACTCGGTATAGCTCGGAAGACTGTAATTCTTGACATAAAAAGAACGGGCATCAGTCTTCACAGATAAGGTCATCAGTGAAAGACACAGGAGATAAATCATTGAACTGTTATTAAAAATACGCATGACATACCTCCCTGGCATAACCTCCGTAACCTGATATCTCTACCATATTGTTATAACATAACATCGGCAATCTGGTCTGACAAGTTATAACACCATTATGCATATTCGATTGAAACAATAAATACGCCTTAACTATGAATAAATATGCATCTCTTGTGATTAAAGAATTCCTAACGCGTAAAAGAAAGCCCTTCTCATAAAAGGTATATTAATGTTATTTCTGGAAAAAGATTTTTGCTCTGGTGATTGACCCTTTCATCTCATGCATCTAACAATGAGTGTGAAAGGATTCTAATCAAGCATTTATTACGGATTATTCCTGGCGAGTGTAATAGGATTGCCGTGATTTCGGAATTTATAATATGAGAAACCATTTTTGATTATAAACTGTCGGCAGGTGGTGTTTAATCAAGAATATGTGAGTTAATGGCGGTGCTTTTGCGAATTCATTCCTCGCCCTCTCAGGAGTCGTACGCCTGACTTTACGTACGAAGCCAGTAAAAAGGTTTATTATTTATACAGGCAATTACTGGAATGTCTTCTTCGGAAGCCGAAAAAGTAATGTCTGCAAAGGAGGTTATTATGTACAGGGGTATTGTTGCTCTCTTAATTCTGATACTGGCAGCAGAGAGTGCCGCTAAAGATAACATAACTATTAATATGCTTGCTAACAATCCATCAACCCGAAACTGTTTTCATCAGATGGTGAAGGCGAATAAATTACCGGCCTGGGTTGTCCGTAACGCTGAAAATTATCCGACGATTGACATGACCATTCGTAAAGATCGCTATCATGTCATGAAAGCCTGTAATCCGGATAATTGTGAGCACGAGCAAATTGCGGTCATCTATTCCCCTCAGCGGAATATTATCTCTGGCGTCTACTCCATCACGGACAGGCCAGAACAACAGTCGCTGCAGTGGCTGGGGATAAGTGATGAGCAGGCAGACTGGAAGGCTTTGCTTTTTGCTGCATTGTCAGGGAGCCTCATCAGGCAGCGGGAATTCGTATCAGAAATGAACGTCCTTCCTCTGACAACAGGTGAATGAAGTCAGGCCTGAAGGTGAAGATGGTGGCAGCCCTGCCACCATCGTTTCCGGATGCCTTGAGTTATCAGACGGCATAAGCCGCAAGTAATTCAGTTGCCGCGAGGCGTCCAAGAGCATTCGCGGCAAAAGGGCTGTCGCCGGTCAGTACGTTACGATCCTTGTGAACCGAGCCAGTAATATCATCATTAACAATGTTTATCCCCATCCCACGCAGTTTCTCACCGAAGTACCATGTCAGGTGCCCGGGCATATATCCAATATCCGGTGTTTGCTTATCCACGCTATCCGGAAATGCGCATATCGAATACCCATTCAGAGGATTAATACCGTGCCTGAGCGAAAGAAATGCGGCTGGTCCGTGACATAACGATATAACCAGTCTGCCATTGCTGATTGCCCAGCGAAGCGTGTCTGCTACCGCCTGGCTTTCTGACATCGCAATAAGCGCACCATGACCACCGGGAATGAAGACGGCGGCATATTCACTGGCAGACGTCAGCTCCGTGCAGATCTCGGACAACTTGCGGGGATGCCTGAACGCATCTCGATATTGTTCGTAGAACGGCATGATCTTTTTATCCTCGGAAGGCATTGCCCAGTGTTCAAATTTGGCCATGTTTCCGGAGAGTGTGGCTATCTCAAAATCAAATCCAGCCGCACTCATATGATACATAGGAACCAGTGTTTCCACGGGATGATTTCCCGTCGAAAAGAGGGAACCGTTATCCGTCAGCAGATAGCGTTCGTCTGCTGCAATCACAAGCACTTTCCTGGCTCCCTGATAGGGGGCTGGATATTCGTAGTCGCTTAAATCAGTTACCGGGCTGGTAAATTCACTCAGTGAGTAGTCCGACGGAAAAAAAGCGTTGTCTTCAGCGGGGTCAGGTTTAGGGCTTTTGCTCTTCATTTCTTTCACAGCGAGATCCTCTGTCACAGGGTATTAAACTTATATAATGATTTTAATCGAATCACGCATCATCGCCTTTACTGTCAGGGGGGATTCTGCATAAATCAGAATTTGCAACGCTCACCTTTTCCAAGTCTTTTCATTTATGTCATGTAATCTGTGCCGGTATCTGACTCCCGGATGGGCTTAATTGACAGAAATACTCATAAAGACTTTCGAGAAACCTCAAACCCGTATTAATCAGCATAATGCAACATTCATCCATTTTTTGTGTTATTAAGACAATAATCTCCCTCTTATTCTCCTGAGCTCCGGAAAAAGGTGGATACGGATCTGCCCTCCGGACAGACCGGAAGAATCCAATATTGAGATTTTTAGAGAAATATTCTGCTCACAGGACGTATGATGAAGAGGTTGACCACTCATCTATCAGGAAAGCTATGTCGGGCAAATTCCTCACACTCCTTTCAGCGAAAGTACGAGCCGAACTCAAACAAAACCTGAAGAACAATGCGGTGTATAAACGACATCGCTGGAGCCTGCCTGAGAGGGCACAGATCTACTGCTCCACGCATTATCTGAGGGCTATGCTGTTGCTCTGGACTGCGGCCGCTGGCGCAGTCACTGCTGCAGAATATTTTCGTCCCGTATTTCATTCTTTTGCCGTTACCTATCTGAAAGGCGTCACGGCATTACCGGCATGGATGTCAAACCTGCTGGGCGCGCAGTTGACGATTATCGGGATCGTTTTTCCACTGGTTGTGGGCCTTATCAGCGTACTCTTTCAGAAAAAATCGTCCCGGATACATATTCAGTCAGCTTATCAGCTGCATTCAGGTTACATGTTTGCGGGGCTCAGCGGACTGTCACTGGCCGCATTTATCGTGATTGGCGGATTGTTTTCATCAGCAGGCGATAAATACCGGACGACCGCCTTTGCCATTACGGCCCTCGTCTGGATGCTGTTCAATCTCGGGCTGTCTATATGGTTTTTTATATCAAGCCTGAACATTCTGGACGATAAAAAGCGCGATCGCCTTATGCTGAAGTACTTTCAGTCAGAGATTGTGGAAAATTTTATTTTACGTTCGCTGATAAATGCATGGCTCCGGTATCCAGGCACCTATCTTGATAAAAATCATATTAAAGGTATTGAGATCCTGCGCTGGTATGTTTCAGGCGAAGAAAAGATGCAGTTACTGCCTTACTATGTCGGTGAAGGAAAGGATATAACGGATGTCCGGCTGCGACCACTCAGTTTTCTTTTGCGATTTCTCCGGCCTGTTAAAAACAGTAATGGTGAACTTATTTTACTTCCCTCGCTCGGCCGTAAGCAGGATACCATAACGCTGATTGCATCTTCTGATGTCATTTTCCCCCGTGGCTGGCCATTCCTTTTGAGAAGGTGCTTTATCAGAGGCCGAAATAAAAACTGGAAAGAATACCGGTATATTACCCGCGATTTTTACGGTGAGGCCTACGATGCCCTTGAAGACGGTAATATCAGTTCTTTCATCAGCGCCGCAGACCGGCTGGTTGAAACCTACTCAACGCTGAAAAAAAGTTTCCGGTATGCAGACGGTAATTATCTTGATGAATGCGGTGACACGGGATTTATGCCGACATTCAGCCAGTCTTTCCACCGGGATTTTTATGCTTTCAGCCATACAACGGTAAAGTCGCTGGAAACCACAGGTGAATATTTTCGTCATGTAATGACCATCCCGTTCTCAGTATACCGGGATTCTGACAGCCGGCTGCTGAGTGATTTTGAGCAATATATTTCGTCTCTTTTCCACGTGTGGCATGCGCTGACAGACTGGAAAACAGGGTATGGTGATAATCTGACTGTCGCTCAGGAGCTACGTCACCGCGAGCTTGTCAAGGACTTCATCGGAGAATGGGAAAGCTGGTACATGTGGCGGCGTCTTCAGAACCGGGCCGGAGAACAATCTGACAGCGATCGTAACTGCCTTCTGGCTCATCTTTTTCATACCGCTCAGACTGTCATAACAGCAGTCATGAAAGATGATCGTTTTGCCTCTGAGCACAGCTCAGATATGCTGTTGCTCTGGTACGGACGGAACAACTTTGAAGAGCATTTTGAGTATTACCGGTGGCACAGTTTTTTATTCACGCCAGCTTTATTAACGCAGAAGCCTGACGGTTCTGACTGGCAGGGTGTATTACGGGGTCATGAATATTCAGCCAGCAAAACGCTGGCGACGGTATTTTATAACGCTCACGCTGACGTGCGTCTGCTGACCGCCGGTTATATTCTTTCGCATATCAGCCAGAAAAAGAATGTGCCACTGAAAGACGTTGTCAGGCGACTTCTGAATTCAGACCTTGTCTATCCCACAGGCGCACACGATCGCCTGACGTTTTCGTTCAAGTCAGCCACTGATATTATTGACAGCATCATCAGGCTGGAACACCGTAATAACGGGCGTGAAGATGGGTGGTACGGAATGCTGACCGGACTCATAAGAACATTTTCATCATTCAGTGATACCGAAACCATTTCCGGTCGTATTTATATGGGGGCCTATGAAGATGTCAGGAATATTTACGGCAGTTACGCAGATATTGCTTTTTATCTTTCCGCTGGGCCTCTGACCGTCAGCAGGCGTGTACAGGATGCGCTGGATGATAATATCTTCACGTATTATACAAAGCAGCAAATTATCAATCAGCTCAATGGAATGAAGCGTCGTGAAGATGCCCCCTCTGACGGCTATTTAATGCCTGAGAAAGATTTCAGGGCGAAGATAACGGCTTTCAATACAACGCTTGATGCCTATATTCAGGCGTTCAGTCAGAGTATGTTGGATGAACTTATTCATGCTGAAGTCGATACAGAACGCCTCAGAAAGACCGATCTGACTCTCACTCACGGGCTGCCCGATATGCTTGCTCAGGATGCCCTGCTTTCCCGTTTTTCCTTCAGCGACATAGAGACCTTGGAAAAGGCATGGGAGGCCAGGTCAGTTTACGTACCCATGCCCAAAAATATCATTGCAAAGGGCATCAACAACAATGAGTACGAAGAGTTGATGCCGCTCTCGGTAGTGAAAAAATCTCTGCTTCATGACGTTTACCGCATCCTGAGCCATCTGCCGCCGCAGCGGACCGAAACCGTCCGCAACGTGGACGAACAGCTGCAGCATGTCAGGGAGATGACCGCCGACAAGGACGGCTTTACGCTTATTTTCTTCGGAGCCCGCCTGGGGAGCGAGCTGCGTGAACTGACCCACCACGCTGACAGGCATGCAGAGCTGGGGATCACGGTGGACCTGACGTCACCCCGCGACGGCCTGATGCCGGTCAGGATCAACGGCTGTGTTGTCTACCAGGTGTGGGGCTATAAAGGATGCTATTCCCTGCTCGTCAGGAACAGTATCTTCGGCAACCTCCATCTGCGAAGAGATCCTGAAGGTCTGCTGTTCAGTTCATCGTGGCAGACGGACAGTGAAGATCCCCTGACCGGTTCGGTGACCACCACCTGGCATCAGATGCTGGAAATCAACGGTGCTGTGGTGGCCCGGTTCGAACATCTCTGATAAATCTGTCTGGGCGGGACACGTAATTCCCGCTCAGACAATATTATTGCTAATTTATTACACTTAACTCTCTATAATTGTTTTAATGGCAATAATTCCTAATTCGCAATAATCCTCCACTTTTTGTGTATTTAAGGCAACAATCTCTCTCTTACTCTTCTGAGATCCGATTTCTGGTGAAGCCGGATTTTAACTGGCTAATTAGGTAACGAATTTACCGACGGCCATGACTCTGGTTGTGTTGATAGAGGAGACTTCAGCTTCTAACTCTGCTCATGAAACCCAGGAGCGACAACTCGCTCTGAGCAGGTAAGACAACGGAAGGGTCTGAAGTATGAATTGACCTGCAGAATAGCAGGTCAATTTTATTGAACGTAAATTAGATGGTGATACCGGCTATACATATACATCGCATATTTGCCAGTCAGCTTACTGAACTTTTCATCGGCAGCAACATCAGGACGTTTTCCAGATGACAGCTATAGTGAAAATGATCGCCAGACCGGCGAGAAAGCAGAGTGAAAGCGGGATTTTGTCCTTCAGTGTCAGGTTCAGTTCTTCTTCAACCCATGCTTTCTCAAATTCACAGTAAAATTTATAATGTGCGTACCAGTTACTTCCGAAGATCTGTTTGCTAATGACTGTGCCGTAAAACCGGGACATGATAGCGTCGATGGATTGCTGTGTATGCTGATAGTCAAAGTTTGCATCGCTTTTCACGTTGCGGTATATGACTTCAAGTTCATTAAAAATTTTGGTCTGCTCAATCCCCGCACTTTCATAACTTTGCTTTTCCGAGTCATAAAACTGAATGTACATGGTAGCAACACCAAATATAATTAATATCGCGGAGATGACGTTTGTGGCCAGCTCAGGAATGAAAAGAGCGAACACACCGACAGCAAGAGAAATAAAGCTAATCCAACCGGATGCCTTACAAATCAGATCATAGGTGGCAAAGTTTTTCTTAGCGCCAAATCCGACGTTATAACCGTGTCGGGCGATTAATTTCAGCATCTCTGATTGCGTCATAAAAACCTCAGCTTATGGGAACTTCAATCTGTGCCCGGGCAACCACAACCTCATTTTTTATCACATAGCATTCTACCACGTGATCTCCACGGAAGTCGGTGGTTTCTTTCTTCGTATAGTAGCCGCCGTCCGGAACGATTTGTCCCCGGATCATATTTCTTCTGCGTGCTTCGTCACCCACGTTCAGTACCTTCCACATAACGGTGTAGGGTTCCTCTGCCTCCATTTCTGTCAGGTCTGCCCGGAAAAGGAGAGATTTTCGGGCGGAGAGGCGGAATCTTCTGGTAAGCATCTCCCTCAGGCTTCTGGGAGGGAAACCATCCTGGGTTACGGTACAGTCAAGGTTGAGTGAGTACTTGATATCCACCGGATATTTTTCCTCTATAAACTCTTCGGTATCGGCCCAGGGAGCAGCATCAGCCGCATGCGATTCCAAAGCGAGGCGGGCTTCCATAATATCCACCTTACGTCTGGGAAAGGCTCGGCCGAACACTTTGCGCCAGCGGTCATTTTCACTAGCAGCACCCTCAGCGTCTAAGGCATCACAACATAGTTCATACGCGTGTTTCGCTGCCCGACCAAACCAGGGGGATTTAACACGTACATATTGATTACTGCCTAACGCGAGATACCTTTCCCTTCTCTCCTCATTTGAGAGATATTCAAAAAAGTCTCTGGCGAGGACTCCCAGGCTGCCATTTCCGGTATTGTCATAATCTGATGTTGATGAAAGAAAGCGATACGCCAGTGTGTCTATCAATAAGCCACCCATATTGACGCCATGCAGGTTCTTCCAGGCTCTGATCATTTTACACAGCTTGCGCAGATTGTTGGATTTATCTCGCGAAAATGCGGTCATAGCCGCCTTTTCGTGAAGAGGTTTTGTAATGCGCCATGCTCCCCCATTATAGCTTTCAGGGAATTTAAAGCTGCCATCATCCTGTCTGAATACTGGTTGAACCTCGACATGAAAGTTTTTAAAGACGACCTGAACGACCAGTCTGTCCTTTTTCACCGTCTGGTCAGGATATTCTTCCGCCAGAATGTTTCTGACATCTGTGAGCAATGCAGACTGACCATTATCCTTACAGTTATAATATTCATACTGATTGGGGGGCATAATAAAAAGCATATCCAGATCGGATATGCCTTTTATTGCGGTATGTCTACCTACTGACCCCACTTTCAAGCGATTTGCTACCCGGGAACTCGTTCCTCTGAACGCAAGATTTAATGACTTGGTTATTTTTCGATAGTGATAGCTGATCTTTTTTGCCTGTTTAAGGTCAAGATTCAAATTTTCAAGAAATTCGCTGAACAACTCCCTGCGGCTCATGGTGTTTCCTTCGATATGTGAAACATTAACTTACATTATCATTACACCTTATAAAAACCAAGGTCTTCGGAGGTGAGCTTTATGTATGGCTCCATGACTTAAACTTTTACAGGATGGCCTACAAAAATAAGCCATGAAGTCATTCCTGGCAGATGAAATGCTCTGCCTAAGCACGGTCTGATTACTACTTCTTCATGCACTTAATTGCCGTGGTGCGCAGGAGAAACCAGGACGGATGATGAGTTACATCTCCATGATGACGATGAGCCCCCAACACAGCCTGCAGGAGACTGACGGCTCCAGCGGCCATATTCAGCAATGAAGGTGATCCCATATAACCCAGCACTGCCGGTACGGCGAGCAGTGCAGTGTCCTGTATACTCCGGCGCTTCCATATGCTGAGCTTCTGGTGAAGTTCATCCAGCCCTTCATCCGCAATACGTTCCCGGAAACGCTGCTGTAGCAGGCGGATCTCATCCGGACCGGACGCGCGTTCCATTTCGACTGCGCAGTCACGCAAAGAACGCCTGAAGGCCGTCACGCTGGGCTCGTAATCGGTACGGATACGAAAAATGTCGAGTAAAGACAGGTCCTGCAGAAACGGGAGAGCAATTTCCAGCATCCGGCGTGAAAGTCTGCCCGGTTCATCCAGTTTCTGGAGTATCTTGCTCTGGAATGTACAACGAGTGACAAATGACGCACCAGCCCTGGCTGACTGACTGATATCAGTAAGGAGACCGCGATAATGAAAGTACATGCTACGATTTCTGGCTCCGTTTACCCATCGCTCATACCCTTTACGGTTTTCATGTTTGCCGCGGGTGATCCTTGCTATAAACGTCCCGTCTTCGTTTATCTGAACAGGCTGCATTTCCTGATAAATATACGCATTGGTGAAAGGGCTGAGGCAATCCCGTAATTCCAGCATGATTTCGTCCGGCAATGTTTTTTCTGACACGAACCTTAAATGCCCTTCGTCACCCACTCGCCTGATGCCCCGCACGGAGAGGCTTCGTTCATAGAGCTGAGCCACTGCCGGAGGCATCACGCTGTGAAGAAAATGCCGGTCAGGGTTATCCTGCAGGAGCTGCATCCTGCGCTGCTGTTCATGCCTTGCTGATTCACAAGGCGTGAAAGCAATGAAACCGGCCTGAATCAGAAGAAAATTGTCCTTAACAAAACGAAAGAACTGCGCAACACCAGTTCTGATATCCCCAAGCCTGTCGGTTTCTCTGTTATGTACCAGATGATCCATCGCCTGGGATGATTCAACAATTTCAAGCCGTAATGCCGCTTCTTCCAGCGCATCGGTCAGGATTATTCGCTCAGCTGACAACAATCCGGGTCGATAAAGGGCTACCTGGTCGTGACGGGCAATCCACAAGCTGAGAGGAGAGTGTTCGGGATTATGCCACTCGCTCCGGAGTACGCTGACAGCGTGGAGATAACGGCTGAGTGCTCCCCTCAGCGCTTTAGCGTCGAGGACAGAATAGTCTGTTGCCAGAAGACCATTATCCCACAGAATACTGTCGGTTAGGGCGGGAAGGTTATTGTACATGGGAGTCTCCTCACAGATCTCCGTGCAGGCAGCGCAGACCGGTCAGGGGCTCCGCCAGCGTGCCTTCCGCGCATCGCGTAGTGAGCTCCCGGAGCAGCGTCTCAAAGGCCTCCGCCGACATAAAAATCCGCAGGCCGTCTATCCCGAAAAATCCCTCTTTTGATACGTGGCCGGGCGGAGAAAACATCACGCGCTCGCCCTGATGGCCGTGTGCCAGGGCTTCCGGATGGCGGGCGTACAGCGTGAACAGGCCCAGCAGTTCGGAGAACGCTTCCCAGCCGTACGGCACCACGAAGTCCTGGCCGGTGATCAGCAGATGCAGCCGCGGTGTCTCATACCAGGCGCCCGGGCGGGTGCCGGGGTGCTGGCCGTCGATGCGGATCTCAAGGCGCAGCGTACCGGCCTCAATGGTTTCCGTGACGGCTGGTATCACCGGACGCACCTCCTGAGCCAGATCTCGGGCCTTCTCCCCGCTCCAGTCCAGCCCGCGCAGCATCAGCGGGAAAACGGCTTTCAGCCGCGGCAGGGTGAAAATTCCCGCGAGCGCACTGTCGGGAATATCTGCGAGGTTAAAACAGTCGCTCTCCAGCGGACGCAGGAGGTGTTCGGCATAAAGTTGGTCCACAACGGGACGAAGGGCTGCCCGGAAGGCGTCAAACTCCTGCGTCCAGTTTTCCCCGGCCAGGCGGAAGATCCCCTTCAGGTAGTGGCCGTCCACCGGGCGATCGTGCTCCACCTGCCAGGCCAGCAGGTCCCGGGTGATGTCCAGCAGGGTATGCAGGGCCGGGAGCGTGGCCACCCTGTTCCGGCCGTGCATAAAGGCTTCCCTGGCGTGAACCAGCATAAAGCGCAGCTCGTCGCGGGAGAGTACTGACGTGCCGAAGGTCTGGCCGAGAATGATGTGCCGGTACAGCTGCCGGATCGTGGCCTCCGGATCGGCGATGAGCTGAAAATACCCATCGCCGGGTGCGACCGTTTTCAGCCCGTTATCGAGGAAGCGTTCGGCCAGGGCGTTGACCGAAGTATTTTCGCGACCGGCGCGTACTTTCAGCGCCTCGATCAGCTTTTTGTGAAAACGCAGGTTAAGCTGGCTGAGCATTATCGTTCCTTTCATCTTTGTTTTATTTTTCATGCTAACCTAGCATTTTATTATTGGCTATTAATCAGTTTGCTTATTTTTTCAAAATTGTGATGTTTCTTAATTTGCTGAATGTGATGATTGTAATACTACAGCAACACCTGACCCTTCTCATTTCCGCGCAGATCCGAAAACCCTGAATTTCGGATCAATACAGCCCGTTTTACACCTGCATAATCAGTCGGGTCAGGGATTCAACGCATGTTCTTGATGGCTTGCTGTATCACGAAAGCGACCTGGAAATCAGGGAGCATTACACCGATACCGCTGGTTTCACCGATCATGTCTTTGCCATGATGCATCTGCTAGGCTTTGCGTTCTGTCCGCGAATCAGGGATCTCCAAGACAAGAAGCTGTTTATCAAAGGGAAAGCTGACCAATACCCGGCGCTTCAGTCACTGATATCAACAACCAGCCTGAATCTGAAAGAGATCGAAATCCACTGGCGTGAAGTGTTGCGTCTGGCAACCTCAATAAAGCAGGGTACCGTGACGGCATCCCTGATGCTGAAAAAGCTTGCCAGCTACCCCAAGCAAAACGGACTTGCCAAAGCACTGAGAGAAATTGGCCGTATTGAACGAACGCTGTTTATGCTTGACTGGTTCCGCGATCCAGCACTTCGTCGGCGGGTTCAAGCGGGACTGAATAAAGGAGAAGCCCGTAACGCGCTGGCGCGCGCGGTATTCCTGCACCGTCTGGGTGAAATCAGGGATCGTAAACCGGAAAATCAGAGCTACCGCGCCAGCGGTCTGACGCTGCTGACGGCAGCTATCTTGCTGTGGTGGAAAGAGCGGTCGGTGCCCTGAAGCGTAAAGGGATAAAGATCAACGAGCAACTGCTATCGCATTTGTCCCCGCTAGGCTGGGAACACATCAATCTGACAGGCGATTATATCTGGAAAGGCAACCGGATACCGGCTTCCGGTAAGTTTTGTCGGCTGAGACCCGCTAAAGTAGGAAGGTCAAAAAAAGACCTTAATGTACAATAATTTTCGATATCCAAACTGACCCCTTTTTTGCGGCTCCGATCGTTATTTAGTCAATGACCATAAAATCACGCCCTTCTTTACTGGAGGGAAAGGACTCTTTTCATGGAATTATTCGGCGTATCGATGCAAATAGTGGTACCAATGGCAGCCTTACTCGCTCCCCCTCCGCCAAAGGCAAGTCTTTTAGCGGAGCGCAGGCTCCGAATCGCCTATCTTTGCAGGGCAGCAAGGGTACGCAGCCCTGAACCAGCAATTGTGATGGCGAGCCTAGGGCGAGGTCGCCAAAGCCTTATCTTTTGCATCCTCTGCTATCTTCGCGAGAGTGGTCGCAGCGTATTTTGCAATGAGTTGAGTCTCCGCTGCAGCGTGCGCTTCCTCCAGTACGAAATTGGAAGCACGCTCTACTGGGCAGTTAGGATGATCGCGTGAGATGGGGGCGGCGAGGATAGTTTCCTCGGTTAGAGCGTGCTGAACGTCGAGCACTGTGACATGGTCGAGTGCCCGGGTAAGTCTCCACCCCCCGCCTCGACCGCCTTCGGACTCTACGATCCCATGTTTACGCAACATCCCGAGCGTGCGGCGCACAACAACGGGATTTGTATTGAGCATCTGTGCAATTCGCTCTGACGTTTCCCTGCCGCCCAATAGCCCCATGTGAACCAAGACATGCAGCATTCTGGCAAGACGAGTATCGCTCTTCATCACACCCCATTCCGCAACAATATGAGTTACACTAACTTGACTTTTAGTTATTATTGTAACATAAATTGTTACGTTATAGAAGAAGCGCATTTGCAACGTCGTCAGTTTCTGATTTTTCGACGGGCGTGATTGCCTTTCGTTCAATTGCCCTGCCAACAAATCAAGAGGCATCCATGACAGAGACCAGTATTCAGACCCGAACGATTAACATGAGCATCCTCGATGCCGGGCAAGGCCCGTTAGTACTGCTTTGCCACGGCTTCCCTGAGACCAAATACTCCTGGCGACACCAGATTGATGCACTTGCACAAGCCGGATACCGTGCTGTTGCGCCAGATATGAGAGGTTACGGTGACACGGATGCTCCAGAGCATGCGGATCAATACACAGTCTTCCACGTCGTTGGCGACTTAGTGGCACTCCTCGATGCTATTGGAGAGAAAGAAGCTGTCGTCGTCGGCCATGATTGGGGGGCGACAATTGCTTGGCAAGCCGCGCTTCTGCGACCCGACCGGTTCCGCGCTGTCGTCGCACTCAGCGTCCCAATGATGGAACAGCCACCTGTGCCACCCTCTAAAATTTTCCCACAGACCGAAGAGGTCCTTTTTTACGCACTTTATTTCCAGGAACCACAGATCGCAGAGGCGGAGTTCAGTCGGGACGTGAGCCTGGCTCTTCGCAAGGTCATCTTCGCTGCAAGTGGTGAAGCTGGGCGGCGCAAGCCGGGCGATGGGACACCTAATCCATTCGGCATGGTCATGAAGGGCTCCGGATTGCTGGCAAACCTCCCGACACCGGCCGGGTTACCGGAATGGCTACCCAACAGTGATTTCGAGAAACTGGTCGCGGCGTTCGAATCTTCAGGCTTCACTGGCGGGTTGAACTACTATCGCAATCTTGATCGCAACTGGGAACTACAACAAACTCAAGCCGGTCAGACCGTTACGGTGCCAGCCCTATTCATGATTGGTGAGCGTGATACTGGACTTAGCATCCCTGGTATGGAGCAAATAATTGCTGGCATGCCGAACCTGGTTTCCGATTTGCGCGGCTCCAACGTCATTCAGGAGGCGGGCCATTGGCTTCAGCAAGAGCGACCAACCGAGATATCAGAGCTGATCATTAAGTTTTTAAGGGAGCTTTAAAACCCCTGGTGCGCATTTCCTAAAGGCTGAATCCGAACGAACTCAACGGTCGATTGTCTATTTCGAATTCTGACGTTAGCTTCTCGCTCAAAGCTGCCTGTCAACGTGGTCAAGCTCACAAAGCCATGATGTACACAAAACCACCCTAACGTACAATAATTTTCGATATCCAAACAGACCCCTATCACAGTGCCATCTACGCCACCGGCCATAATGAAGGCAAACTGACGGCGCAGGATATTCACGGGGCAGCGTTAAAAGCGGGACTGGCCACCCCGGCTCCTGACGACCATACCGCGTCCCTTGAGAAAAAAAGTAACCTGGCTGAGGCGCCGGGACTCACCGGAAAGCCGGGGACTCAACGCGACCTATTGCCTAGCTGGATTCCGCGCACAGCGGGGTAATGTTTAGGCAGCGCATAGCTCGGGCAAACCATACTGGTTTGAAAACTCTAGCCTAGACATTCCTTAATCTTAATGAGCGACAAATAGACACTAGCATTGAGCTCTTACAATACCAGTGCGCATAACGGACGATTATGTTTAATGAGGAATTTCAGGATATTGCCTTGGTATCACCTAATAACCTGAAAAGCATGGATTTAAAAGAAGCGACCCGGATCACATTTGCCCGAAAAGGTCTCCTTTAATTCGATTTATTTTTCCTGTTGATACTGAAGCAACAGTTTAACTTTTTTTCCCCGATAACGTCTGGCTTCAGAAATGATCTGGTCAGCAGTTTTACCATTAAGGAAGAGCAGGCGTATTTTATCTGAAGAAAAATGGTCATCGTTATTTAACAGGGCCTCAGTTTTGTAATAATCCATGATATCCGTTATCGCGATATGCAGCTGCTCTTTCTTCTCGGCTGAAAGCTGCTCATAAACCTTCAGCGTGGAATACTCCAGCGTGTCCGGGCTTGTGCCATCAAATGTTGCTGCAGGCTCGCAACCATTAAGAACCAGAGAGAAGGATAAAACCACCACATAACTGATTTTCATATGAACGGTTCGCTCTCAAATAATGCAGTGAGAAGACTGAGCTCAATCGTTGCATTCACCGAGATACAGTTGATGGCTGCAGCAGAATAAAAAGTGGCGCAGGGTTCTCCCGGTGGTTCACTAACTATCTTAGTATCACATGTCATTTTCCTCTATCTTCTCCATAAAAGTCTGTAAACGCGTACGATCAGCATCAACACGATCCCTATCGATAACACTTTCATGGCTATACAGTGCAAGTTTTTGCCAGTAATGGAAAATGGCCCAAGCCTTGGTCAATTCCCACGGATATAGTGAAGATTCTGGATCAAGTAGACATCTTTTTATTTCCATTTCTGCTATATAAGTCAGTTGTTCATAGTTCAACGTCAATTCCTGTTTGTTATCCATGCTGTACATCCGTTGTCAGTTCTAAAAATCAGTATTGCTATAAAATATAGCATGTTTTTTTAATTCCGCCGGTGACATCTGATCACTCTAACCGAGGCTGCTGAAAAATTTTCTCAGGCATGATTCTATGCATTCCACACCTCCAGTTTCGGGATGTTAAAGTGAGGTATAAAAAAAGCCCGCTTTTGAGAGCGGGCCAATGAGTGACTATTAGTAAGTAAGGTAGGTAGTCGTGAGTTTTATTAACTGACCAGAGTGATGAAGTATCGGGCTGATTCACAATGGTTCAGGGGAACCATCAGGCAGTTATCTTAGACTCACTTCTCAAGCATAGCAGAAGTTTGCAAATTCATAAAAAAACCTACGGCTCTTAAGGAATTTGAATCGTTATTATGATGGCCCGGTACCTCCCGATATCTCTGCTCCAGTCAGCAAAGATTCGCGCATGCCTGCAGATAGCTGTTGACTTCGCTGAGAAAGGATTCACCACAAAAAAATAAGTTACGTTCACCCATGTATATTGTCAACCAGTGTCAGACCGGACTGACTATCATCGGCGATGGAGAATATGTATTTCATATACCCCTTGGGTAAATTAAAGATTGTGGTGCCGGGTGCCTCCCGGTGAGCTGTTGCATAACCAACAACAACTCGCTTTTGTCAGCCAGCAATAGTATCGCTTGTTACTCGGTCATGTAGCCCCGCCGCACAGGGGGATTCACCACAAAATGAATATAAATCTGAGCGGTAAACATTGCAAACTTCCACTGTAAGGCCTGTGTTTGGCTTGTGTCGAACGTAGCCCGGGTATGGTAAAGGCCACCAGATGGCAGCCTTAGAAATGAAAAACCTCACCGAAACGAAGTCATATGATTTAGAGGCACCTCATCCAACAAACCGCCCCCGTTTTATTGGAATTTGACGAGATGCTTTTGGATGAGCGCTGAACCCAAAGAACAGTAATGTTACAAAGCAATTTTGCAAAAGCAGCGCTCACGCAAAAAACTCTATGGCAAATGAAAAAAGTTGCCATCGGCTATAAACTCCGAGCCATGACTGCAACCTGGCGGTAAGCTGCCATTCCGCAGCCAGAGCCCCCTTCCCGATCCCCGCAAAATATACAGAGTAATGACAGTGGAGAAAACCCAGTAACGGAAATAAATTTTAAAGGAAAGGCCGTTTATACGACCTTGCTGTGAGGAGTGTTAGAGAGGCTACTGTCGTTTCTACTTATTTCAGACCATAAGTTGTTACTGCATCCTGAAGTCTGGTACTCCGTGACATCAAATCCCGCGTTGAACTGGCCGATTCAGCAACCATTACACTGTTATCCTGCGCCATCAACTCTATCTGTTCAATTGAACGATTAATGAGCGTCAGTGCTGCAGTCTGTTCTTCTGTCGTATGATGGATTTCTTTGATCATGGACGACACTCTGGTGACTTCAGTGCGAATAGATTCAATGTGACCGCTGGCATTTTCTACGGTTTTTTCTCCTGAGGCCACAGTATCAACCGTTGCAACAATGAGCCCCTTAATCTCTGCCGCTGCGGAAGCTGAATTCTGGGCCAGTGTTCTCACCTCACTGGCCACAACGGCAAAACCACGACCATGAGTTCCAGCCCGGGCAGCCTCAACTGCGGCATTCAACGCCAGAATATTAGTCTGAAAAGCAATATTGTCGATAACGCTGATAATATCGACTATCTTTTCGCTGGCATGAGAAATTGATTTCATCATGGCCTGTGTTTCCTTCATCGCTGCTTCACCTTTCACAGCTGAGTCATCAGCGGAAGCGGCAAGTTTTACCGTATCTGCAGCCGTATCAGCACTTTGTCGTACAGCGGCCATCAGTTGTTCGGTGGCCTGGGCTGTATGCTGAAGATTCGCAAGTGTATCTGTCGTCCGGGCATTCAACTCCTCTGCTCCTGCAGCCAGTTGCGAGCCAGCTACTGACATTTCTCTGATTTGCACATCAGTGTCGTTGACCAGAGAGTAAAGACGTATCCCGACCTGATTAACGTTACGTAACTGAATCGCAATGGGTTTAACAGACACCTCGGAGTCATTTAAGATGACTTAAAGATAGATACTCATGAGCGGTAAACGTTATCCCGAAGAGTTTAAAATTGAAGCAGTCAGACAGGTTATTGATCGCGGTCATTCTGTTTCCAGCGTTGCAACTCGTCCCGATATCCCCCCCACAGCTGACTGGCTCCATGAATCTCCAGACAGTTGGCATCACTTAAGTTAGTTTTTCCCTATTGAATTAAGGAAATCACTTGTTTCGTTCATGCTGCATCATTACTTTTTCATTACAATGAGTTTCAAAAATGTAACGACTACAGGCACTGAAACTTCAATGATAAACAACACAATAATGAGGTCAGCGTTGCTGTCACCATTGCGCCAAATGCCTGACAATACTGACACTAAGAAAAAGACAAAAACAGAAATGATCATCGACAGTCCATAAATACGGTTGGCCTGAAACCAGATCTTAGGATGATTCAAAATTAATGAGGTGCGAACACCATACCATCTGTTCGGTTTAACCTTTTGTCGCGCAAGAGGTATAGCAATAATAAACAGGAATAGGCTGCCAATACTGAGATAGAAAAAGTTATCGTTCATCCAACCCCACCTTTTCATTATTAAGCAGGAATCACCACATAACCGGAAAGGATCCTGCCCCGGACATGAATCAGGATCATAACAATTTTGCCAGGCAAGAAAAAAACACGGCTAGCATAACTGAATAATGTCATGCCGCCGGATGGCGGCATGACATTATTACTTCGCCCAGTCTTCAAGTACTAACCCCGGCACCCGCTCAAACTCCCGCGTATTATTCGTCACCAGTACGGCACCGGCGGCGACAGCATGCCCGGCTATCGCCGTGTCGTTCGGGCCGATTGGCGTGCCGGCAAGGCGTAGCGCAACCTTAATCTCCGTGGTCGCATCCACCGCGGCGCGGTCCCAGGGCAGGATGGCATCGAGGCGGCTGCAGAATTCATCAACCAGCTGCACGTGACGGGGCGAGGCCTTCGGCCCGGTGGCGCCGAAGCGCATTTCGGAGTAAGTGATGGCCGAGATCACGATGCGCTGGCCGCGCAGCACCGCCTGCTCCAGGCGCTTCAGCACCGCTTCCGGCTGCTCGCGCATGATGAATGAGCAGATACAGGTGTCGAGCATATAGGTCTTGTTCACAGGTCAAATCGTCCTTCGTCGGTGACAACGTCCCCACGCTCCGCCATAAAGTCCGGATCGGCTTTTTCGAGCTGCGCGAACGAGCCCCAGGTCGGCCGGACGGGACGCAGGATGATGCTGTCCCCTTCCCGGACGATCTCCAGCTCGCTCACCCCCTCAAAATCCAGATCGCGGGGCAGACGGATGGCGCGGTTATTGCCGTTTTTAAAAATGGATACGGTTCTCATGATTCTCTCCCGGGTAAGTGTGGATATGTAATGCATATCCGGAATGTTGTTCATTGCACCGGGTGTGTGCATTGGTTCAGTATAGGCAGATGTTCAGCATATGTATAGATGCAACATATGCAGATGGTGAGTATATGCGTATGTTATACCTATGCAGATGTCTGACATATGGATATGCAACGCCTATACACATTTCTCTCTTTTTCTGCTGAGATCCGAAAAAAGGTAGTTCCGGATCTGCTTTCCGCACCCCGGCGCGCAGCGGCCCCCTGATACAAGATGTAGCGGTGTAATCAGCTGCTCAAGACGCTATATGTTGTGTTAACCCCCTGCCCCGTGACCGGCCGCTTACCCCCATAAAAGGGCGGTGTGGTTATTCCCTGACCGTGGTACACTTCCGGAAAGTTGTTATACGCCAGAAAGTCGGATCATCGCGAAACGGCCATCCGGTAATTTAACTGCGTTTCTATATGGATGATTATTATAAGTATGGTGATAATTGCTCTCGTGATGATTACTGAGGGGGTCATTACTCCCTAAACAGTGCCGCGTAAAGCATTACCCTGTCGGTATTATCGGGCGGGGCATTAATTTAAGGGAAGGCAAATGCAACCGAAATCTATTGCGCTCGTTCTTTACACCGTTCTGGTTGCCGGACTGGCCATCACCGGAACGATTCTTTACGAAAGCTATGTGTCCGCACCGGATCTGGCTGATGACATTGCCAACGGCCGCAGCCTGACGAACCGGTGTGTGGAAACCTCCCGGACCGGTCATGTACTGCAGCTGGAGTGCCAGACGATGAGTCTGCGTGTGACGACGGCGGATTATGCGCGCGCCGTCAGAGCCTGGGAGCTGACCGGTGAACGCCGGGAGACAGCCCCGACTACCGCAAACTGACAACCGCCGGGGCGGGATTTCTCAACAATTTAAGGAAGCAAAAGTATGGGAATGTTTGATACGGTCAGATTCCGGTACCGGATGCCGGACGGAGTAACCGGGACGGACTTTCAGACCGACGACCTGGACTGCGAGTGTGAATTTTACGAGATCTCATCAGAGGGCCGTCTGTTGCGCTGGCAGAAAAACGGTGAACTGAAAGACACGGAGTACAACGGGATGTTAACCCTGAGCGCCAGTGACGGTTATCACCTGTATTTTGAGCACGGGACACTGGCGTGGATCGAGGTGTACTCGCAGGGCGACAGGCGCTGGCCGTTTGAGCCAGACCGTTTTATGCCGGACCCGGCCTGACGGGATTTCTCGATACAAGGAACGCGAATGTGTGATTTATGCAGGGCGGACGGGAATTATTTCCATTCGCCGGAATGCGTCTATGACCAGCTGGTCAGTGAGTACCCTGTGATGTGGCTGCGGGATTCGACCCGGATTGGCGCCTGCTACACCCTCCGTGAACTGCTGTCGCCGGAAGGGATGGTGCTGGCCATACAGAACGCGCCTCCCGTGACGGGATGGCGGCTGCGCATGCGGTATGACGAGGCCACTGACGAAGAGATTAACCCGCAGTGCGGGGACTGTATCGCGCTGGCCTCCAGGGCGGACGCCCTGCTGGCTTTTGAACCGTTCCGTGGAGACGCTGCGGCAGTATGACCGGCTGGATTTTTCATTTACAGAACCATACAGAAGGGTACTGGCATTATGGGAAGCATGAAAGACCAGATGATGGATATTGAATCTGAACGATTTGATAAATGGCTTGCGGAAAATTATCCGGATGTTGTCCCCGGCTCAGAAGAATGGGAACAGGCCGCTAACCTGTATTACTGGGAACAGGAGTATCTCGCCGATCAGGCTCAGTGGGATCATGAACACGGGCTGTTTGTGGCTTCCCTGAACAATGTTCATCAGCGTTACCTGCACGCCAGCCAGGAGCTGAAGAAGCTCCATGCCCTGCTTGATGAAAAGCAGCCTGAACTGGTGTACAGAATGTCTTTCGTCCATGCCGTGACGGTCATGGAGGCGTACCTGATGTACTGCGCCAGAGCTCTGCTGGAACATGACTGGCCCCTTACACGGTTCAGGGATGAGTTTTATATGAAGTCCGATAAAATCAAAAATCCGGTAAAACATGCTGCCCGTGACATGGATCTTTCTCTGTTCCGGCCTGCGGCGCAGATTTTTGTTTCCCGGATGACGTTTCATAACGTGAAAACCATTGAGCGCTATTTCGGGACTGTGCTTCATATACCGCCCGTCTGGCCAATTGAGCCGCTGGGTATCATCGCAGACTGGCGAAACGATCTGGTACACCGCAACGGTGTGGATGAGCATGATGTGCCACGCGTGATATCAGCGCAGCAGCTGCATAGCGCCCTGCAGAAAGTGTCGGATCTGATAGAGGCTGCAGATCATTCCCTGCGTCTGGAAGTGGACTATTTTGGTAACTGGCGTAATGAAGAGAACCGGGAAATCATTGCGGGAGCACTGCGCATATCCCCGGGCGGAGAATCATCCTGATGACCGGACTTGTAACCCTGGGAGGGTATTCGACAACAGGTGCTCAGTTACCTGTTTCTATCGACTATCCAGCGGCGCTGGCCCTGCGTCAGATGGCGCTCGTTCAGGACGAACTGCCGAAATACCTGCTGGCGCCGGAAGTAAGTGCCCTGCTCCACTATGTACCCGATCTCCACCGCAAGATGTTGCTGGCAACCCTCTGGAATACCGGCGCGCGCATTAACGAGGCGCTGGCGCTGACCCGGAGTGATTTTTCCCTGACACCGCCCTACCCGTTCGTGCAGCTGGCCACGCTCAAACAGCGGACCGAAAAAGCCACCAGAACGGCCGGCCGTGCTCCGGCCGGTAGCCTGCCTCATCGTATCGTTCCGCTTTCCGATGCGAACTATGTCAGCCAACTGGAGATGATGGTGGCCACGCTTAAAATTCCGCTGGAGCGCCGTAATAAACGCACAGGCAGAACCGAGAAGGCACGCATCTGGGAAATTACCGACAGAACGGTCCGGACCTGGATAAGTGAAGCCGTTGATGCGGCTGCCGCCGACGGGGTGACGTTTTCGGTACCGGTTACCCCGCACACGTTCCGTCACAGCTACGGGATGCACATGCTGTATGCCGGCATCCCGCTGAAGGTGCTGCAGAGCCTGATGGGACACAAGTCGATCAGCTCGACGGAGGTCTACACGAAAGTGTTTGCGCTCGATGTCGCGGCACGGCACCGGGTGCAGTTCCAGATGCCAGGCGATGAGGCTGTGGCGCTGCTGAAGGGAAATGGCAGGTAACTTCTGTCAGTGCTCACCTCCCGGCACAGGCTGGGGTATTTGTGCAAGAATAATAAATACGACCAAGCAAAATATTTTCTGGACATTTATTCCGATAGTGCCGAAATGTCCAGGGAGAAAGGCATTTTTTGTGTATCTGTTGTTTATTGCAGATGAACCCGATGATGTCTTCTTTTACTGGACAGAATCACCTGATCGTCCAGGTGGGCGCGGAGAATTAAACAAGGGGCATAAAAAAGGCCGCTGGCGCGGCCTTAGTTCGGTATCTGGTGCTATCAAGCTGCTCACTCAGCTACGATTCACAATGTAAATGCAGTAATTTTTCTAATTCTTGTAGTCTCACTAGATAGCCAGCGGTGATTGCCTTACCACTTTCATCATCACCAAGACCGTTCTCAAGCAGATCAGAGGCGAAATTAGAACAGGCGCAGCGGAGAGTCATTACTTGTGAATCAGTAAGGGTAGTACCGTTAATAACAATTGCCGGTTCTGGTTGTGAATTCATCATTGTCACCACTTATCGTCTTACATTGATATTATCAGGCTAGATCACTCACCGCTAGCAGAGCTGGACAGAATTACCTGAATGTCCAAGTGGCGCGGGAATTAAACGAGGGGCATAAAAAATGCCGCTGGCACGGTCTGACTGATGAGTTCATGCCTTGCTACAAAGACTGAACGGCATGACCATACTCGTTTCTGGTCTTGCATATCTGCCACGCTTTTTATAGCGGAGATCCCTGTCAGCTATCTTGAATAACGTCCGGTCACGGGGTGATCGTCGCATTAATGGCTTTCGTTGATAACGTTCCGGCCACGGAAGAGAAGAAGCAGAAAGATAACGCTCCTTCCGAGAACAGTCTTCTTTCTGATAAGCAACCATCAACCTGAAAACTGTCGTCATAGGATATTCCTTTTCCTACCAATTCATTAAGTTTACCAGGCCAGATCCGTCACAGCCAGCAGAACTGGACGGAATGACCTGAATGTCTAACTGCGCTGGGAATTAAATGAGGAGTAGTAAAAAGGCCACTGGCGCGACCTTAGTTCTTTTTAATAAATAGAAAATAGGCAACTATGCCTACACCTATACAGATAGGTGCATAAAACAGAAAATCATTATTGAACATGATTCACCTGATTATGAATGGGGAATAGATATTGTGTGATTAATATACCAAGCCAGATCCCGCGCTACCAGCAGAACTGGACGTAATAACATTTATGTCCAGACGACGAGCGAAGAATCCACAAGAGGAAGTGATGCCATCAAAGTTCCACAATGGGATATACCCCAACCTTAGGTGTTTAATGGTTTCATTGATCGGTTCGTTTTTAAATGCCCCACTTCCTTCGCAATGCCTGACTATCGTTTTTACGTCTCTGCTTGTGGGATTGGTTTACTTACTTTGCAGAGGTGAACGATAAGGTGCTGGCTAAGGCCAGCATTACCACAGGACAGCATCACCGGAGTGTCAAACCGTGAGGTGAATTAAACTTTACGGCGGCGCAGCTCGTCGCGGAACGCTTTAGCCTGGCGGGTAATGACGGCCTGCCATTCACTACGGCGCATTCCACCGCGAGCAAATATTCTTTCACGCCACTCGTCGCTTTCCCATTTTGCGACCCGCTGAACATTCTCAATACCGAAATATGACAACGGAAAATACGGAAATAACGATCCCATACCAGATAGGCAACAGAGACGGCGGCGATGATCATGGCGATTATTATTTCCATACACCAAATATACAAGGCATATACCCGCACTACCAGCAGAACTGGGCAGTATCACCAGTATGTCTAACTGCCGGAGGAATTAAACGAGGTGTAGAAAAAAGGCCGCTGCCGCGACCTTATTCAGACTTTAAGTGGATGCATTATGTCATGTAAAGAGTAAATGCCAGTGACCACATGGAAAGCAAGTAATCCACATGCAAAGCCGCACGATGTCCAGAAGTGAGCAAAACTATCCGCATCACCACTGTAAGAAGCGAAGATAAAGAATAGCTGAGCCAAGCAACCTGCAACAGATATAACCAGCGTATGTTTAGCAATGTTCATTAGACGGCTCCTTTTTGTCAATTATACCAGGCCAGATCCCGCGCAGCCAGCAGAACTGGACTGAAATATTTCCATGCCTGGCTATTTTATTCCTTTATGATTCCCAAAGAAGAATCTGATATCACTCTTCTTCCTCTTCCCATTTAGATGGTCAATATATTTTCGAAACTGATAAATTATATTTATGTCTTGACCACCTAAACTCCCATATGTCCTATGAGGTTCGTTTGGTGTTTCGCAGTACTTAGGGTTATCTACTGTGAAAAAGGTTCTACAATTGAAAGGTCGATATTCATATATGGAGCAGATTCCATCAATTAAAAATGGGCAATCTGTATTGGTTTTTAATTTTCTTTGCTTGTTAGATACAATTCTGTGGGATGTGTTTTTTTCTATAAAACTTGCTTCTAATGCCGTCATTTCGACACCTATTTTGCAACAGGCGCTGCAACCTTTCTGACATACTGTAAAGGTTGATGCAAACTCGCCAAAAGTATCAAGAAATCCATAAATCAAACTAATTTCCAAAAATGGATTATTCTTAACAGAATCCAGCTTCACCTGAAGAGTCTGACAGGCAGCTATGACGTTTTCAGGGATGTCTGGTAATACTCTTGTTTCATCCCTTTCAATGTATTTCACTTCAATTATTTCATTTTTTTTGGGGAAAAAACGTTGTAGAAGACGTTGTAAAAAATTAATCCATTTCAAAATAACTCCTTAGGCATGACATGAAGCAGCTGCACATTGCAAAAGCAGATTAAACGACACGGATCCAGTAGGCTGGTTCAACAACCCAAACTCCGCAATCATATGCGATAGCCCTACGATGACGGTTCATCAGCCAGAACGTCCAGGCGACAAACCGACTATTTCCACTATAGACGGTTTTATCCCCATCCAGCATGACAGCATAGCGAGGCTTTTTGTTCATATTATGATTCCTTATGTTGTTTACCTGGAATTATCGGAGCGTCCAGGTGGCAAGGCAACTCTGTATCAGAGGATATTTTACCCCGCGCAACCAGCCCTGCGCGACGTTGTTCCAGCCATGTTTTGAAAGCGGGTGTCGCTTCGACTTTTTTCACTTCCTTCTGTTTCCAGGCTTTTACCGGGCCTGCACTGAGTGCACTGAGCGGCGCACCGAGAAATTCACTGATCGCCTTGTCAGTCCAAATGCGAGCTTTCAAGCCACGTTTACTTATCCACTCAGCATGCCATTCATTGCTCGCTTGGGCTCGTCTATCTGCTGCATTGTAATAAAGCCTCACGGTCATGGCACATATCCTTGTACTTCTACATCATGAATGGGTTTGGCATAGAGGGGCCAAAGAAAAATACAATGATTGAGGTAAGGATAAAACAGGTTAACCAGAGCCATTCAAGTTTCCAAGGTCTGAATAATTGCCAGATAAATCCGACCGCGATAGAGCCGCAAACAACACCACCAATTAGAGCTTCAGAAATTGTCGAGTGTTCCATTGATTTTGTTTCTCCAAAAATTACGCCATTGTGCTTTATAAAACTTCAAGCGATGCGACAGGGAATTTCATACTGAAAGAAATCACAAAAAACCTCGTTTTTTAGATAGTTAGGACTGAAAATGTAGTGGGAACTTTTTAGTGGAGTCACACATTAAATTCCCACTTTTTTTATTTTTCGAAGGACTGCATGTTGCCCATGACCAGCCTGATGGCCTCATCTAACTCAGCCTGAACTGAAGCAGGAAGACGGGCAAATTCATAGGTCACTAAGCGTTTAGACGGATCGGTTTTCTTCCGGGCAAACTGCTTTTTGTCTTCAAACTCACGTAGTTTTTCAGTTTGTACAGTTTTCACTGGCGCTGGCTTCAGCTGCTTCGAATGGCGTTTAAAAGAGTCCATAATTAGCGACTTACTTACGCTTTCAACTTTTGCAGCACTGATGTCTGCCTGCACTTTTCCGAGCAAATCAGACAGAGGCACACCTTTGCTATCTAAGTCCTCTGAAATTTTTAACAGCAGCTGGTAATCAGCAAGGGAGAGTTCATTGATAACCGGGAATAACTCGACCATTTCAGCTGGCACAGAAGCAGCTTGAAACGCGCGGGAAACGCTGGCCGGTGAGACGTCCTCTACGCGCGCAATTTCATCCTTAGACATGCCATTTGCGTACATAAATTGATATCTTTGACCTATCTCACGAAGCGTATGCTCACGCGCGGTCTGAATGTCTTTGGCAAGCTGACGAGCATCTTCAAGACTTATCTCATCTTCTGTAACCAGAATTTCGAATTTCGCGCCACTGAAGATACATGCCGCCCGGCGCCGGGAACCATCTAACACTTCAATACAACCGTCAATAACTCGGCCGATTGCTGGGAAAAATTGCTGCAGGTTGATAGTTCGCGTTATGTCGCTCACTGACTCAGGGGTTACATACCTTTGGTCGCGACCGTTAACAGCTGGATCTACAAATGTCTTCTCTTCAATATCACCATTCAAAATGGTTGAGAGGGTGAACTTGGCCTGATTACCGGACTTAAGGGTGAATACCTTCTCTGCTTCTTTGGTTTCGAGGCTACGGATAAAATCCGAGCTATCACTACCTAAAATGTTTCGCCCGCGAGCTACTATTTTTTTCTTCACGCTGATTGGCTCCTCAGGAATTCAATACGGTCAAACACAGCCTTCGTAAAATGCTCTGCTTCTGTACGCGCTTTTTTTAACGCGTCGTTGCTACCGGGATAAGATGCTGGGTTAGCACTAATAATCGTATCAAACGTTTCTCCGCAACGTTCAAAGCCATCCAGGCGTGGCAGGGAAGAGTCCAGTATGCTACTTGTGTAGACTTCACGAGCAAGGCTATGTGAAACCAGGTGATCGGGCTTGCCAGTCATTTTCGACATAAAACCAATACTGGCAGCCAGACGCGGTTCAATTCCTTCTTCTTCCAGCGTTTCCAGCATTTCAGGCAAGCGGGTAAGGTATTTCAACGTGGAATGGAAATCGACTTGCGCCGGCGGAGTAGGGGTGAGAATAAGGTCACTTGCCGCCAAACCGTTTAGTAAAAATGGATCGAGGTGCGGACCTGTATCAATCAGGATGAAATCGTAGTCATCAGCCACACGATCGATAATGATTTTGCGAAGCACTTCGTACTGGTTTACGCCCGGCAGGTGCTCGCTAACCAGCTCCTTCCATGCGCTGGCTACAAAACCATCATCGATAGAAGCCGGAATAACATCAACACCTGGAATGATGGTTGGCCGTATCACTTCGTTACGCAGGGTTTCAGCATCGACATCGTTTAGCATCGCTTGCGCGGCGGTTTCAAGAATGGAACCAATACTGTGCGTGTGATCGAGGAACATGGTGCTGGATGCCTGCGGATCAAGGTCAATAACCAGAATACGCAGATCGTGACGCAATAAATCCTGATGCACTCGCAACGCGTGCGCCAGCGTTACAGTTGATACGGTTTTGGATACGCCGCCTTTCAAGTTAACGACGAAAATAACGTAAGGCGATTGATGGATTTCACGATACTTCGGGATCTTGCGGTGGGCGTAAATATCAATAACATTCTGTACTGTAAGAGCATATTGCTCAACATTTCCGACGCGTTTCTTGTTGAAATCGTAGCCTGCATCTTCCATTTCTTTAATGGCCTGCTCCACGATGCGACGGCTTAGCTTGGGTAATTTGGCTACTGCGTTCCGGGTAAAGGTCTGGAAGTATTCTGTAAGGTTAAACTCTTTGCGTTGATCTTCAATGTCCCGGCTCATTGACTCAAGCAATATGCCAGCTCGTCGCGCTATCGAGCCTACTCCACCGTAATCTCGTTTCATTCTGTTCTCCATGATGTTTTCAATGTAGAGGACATTGATTGTACAACTCGGAGTGTACAACAAATATCATTACGTGCAAGAAAATATTGATATCTGTGTTTTTGTTGCACGTTCAGCGAGTGACTCAAAGGCTGAACGCTGATACATGTGTTTATAAATCGGCTCGGAAGTGAGCAAACAGGTGTGTTTACAAAGCGGAAAACAATATGAGAGGAAATAGATGTGTTTATAAAACGGATGCTGATGCTGTGTTACCGGGAAAACAGCAAACACTCGCAGTCACTGCGGCACATATCCGCTTTACAAACACAGTTAGGCGCTTTTACTCTCCATCTTTTAAGGCTTCAGACATAGCCTTAATGTCTGGCCTAGGCGTGCGACGGGTTATGATTAAGTGCCATTCACCATCCTTTTTAACGACATCGCCATCTAAATAACCGACCGCTTTAAGCTCGTCTATAGCCTTGTTAATCACTCGATTCTGCTGGTTATTGGGTGAAGTAAGCATTAGGCGACGTTTAATACGCGCGAACGATAGTGGTATTGGTCGCTCAGGAAGGCTCTCAATGAAAGTGTATAGGGCCTGTGCTGTACCTTTGTTCGCAAGTTGCCGGATTATAAACATCTGCAGAAGCACCTGACGGTCGAATTGATAAAGCTCCCAAAGAGACTCATCGGCGGTAAGTTCCATGATGTCGTCTTTTTCGTCCCACTTACCACGACTTAACAGACCAGATACAACACCATTCCGATCCTTTTCTGAGGCAAGCTTGATAGTTGTGCTGCGAAGACGAATAAGAGAGTCGGCCAAGCGCGTTCTGAGTCCTTTATCTTTGTCCTTTGAGCTAAACCCGCAGAATGTAGCAAACTCGCTGAATGGAAGTTCAATGGTGCTGCTGTTTAAGCCATATTTCGAAAACGCGAGAATGATGCCAACCCACACCTTGAAGTCAGTCTCCATCGAAAGTCGTGGGCCGGTAATACGGATGTCTGTATAACCTTCGGCTCTTGCCAACTCTAAGCTTTGAAGTTCGCTACTCGCATCAATACTGATATTTTCTGTGTCCTTTCCTTTTCGTTTTAAGGAAGGTAGAAACAGACCTAAGCGCATCAAAGCTACAGGCTGGACAGTAGCGTTTCTGGAAGGCATGAGCTTCTTATTTTCATCGATTTCTACGAGAACCGATTCAAGTGATAGATCTACACTTTTCTTATACAT